>CAYYOX010000839.1:0-2954 GCA_964473065.1 uncultured Planctomycetaceae bacterium
AAGCCCCAGAAAAATGGGTCCTGGGGCACCGCTGCGCTTTGCCCCAGCCACCCCTCTCTGGCGATTCCCGGACTTTGCAGATCTTCCGGACGGCAAGTGTCGACGGTTGACCCTGATATGGCTGAATGTTATGCTGAAGCATGACCTACAAGTGCGAAAGGAACAATCATGAAAAACGTATTGCGAAGCTGCTGTGCTCTGCTGATGTGCGTGGCGGGGGCGAACGCCGCGGTTCTGGATGAGCCGACGGATCTGGACCTTAGCGATGTGGTCAAGGCGATCAACTTCGGCGACACGACCGATCAGGTCATCGGCGGGGTGACCTTCCTGGCGGCCCCGGTGAACAGTACCGTCGATGAAGTGAAGAACGTGGCGTCAGGCATGGTCAACGTGGGAGCGAGCAACCAAACCTTACCCGAGTTGGGTGATGGCAAGGACGACGATGCCCTGGAGCAACTTCTGGGCACATCCGTTTTCGGCTGGGACGGCGGCACGAATATCGAACTTGACATTCCCGTACCCAACGGTTTCTATCGGGTTCAACTGATTCTCTACGACGGTTGGCAGAGTGTGACCGGCAATCGACGCGACGTGGACCATTATGTGCAACGCGCGCTGGCGGCGGCCAACCATCAAGACTATGTCCAACAGAACAATACGCCCCACGCCGGGAGCATCGCCGCCTATGTCTTCGAGGTGACCGACGGGCAGATCGACATCGAGGTCGTGGGCTTGATCCCCAACGCCCACCTTAGCGGCCTGATCGTCAGCAAGCTCTCGCCCGCGGCCGGACAGAAGGCTCCCACGCTCAAACCGAACGAGACGTGGGTGGCCCCCGACGCAACGCAAGGCGGCGATCCCGAACTGAGACAGCAGTATCTCACCTTGCGCCAGGATCTGACACGGCGAGCCACGTTCGAGAAGCTGGCCCACCAGACCTTCCGCGCCGAGGCGTCGATTCTCAAGACCGACCGCGATCCGACGGACGTGGTGCTGCGCAGGACGGCGGCCCTACTGGCAGACATTCATAAGATGCCGGCCGCGACGGATCTCTCCGCAATGGCGGCCGAACTGGAGCAACTCCAGACGGCGAACGCGGAAACTGAACTGCCGGAGACTGCCGCACGGTACGCGCTTTTCGAGAAGACTTGCAAGCTGCGTCGAAAGATCGCCTTTTCCAATCCGTTGCTAAGGGACTTCGACGAAATCGTTTTCATCAAACGGCATGGATCGCTCTTCAGCCACATGGTCGATCAGTTCTACGGCATCACCGCTCATCCGGGCGGAGGGCTGTATGTGCTGTCCGGTGCTTTCGGCGATGAGCCCAAGGTGCGCGACGTGCTGGGCGACGCGGCCGTGGAGAGGGGCCGTCTCAAGGGGCAGCGGTTGAGCGGCGGATCAACCAAGCGGTACAACCTGCATTTCGACGGGGTGGGCAATCTCCACGGCGACGAGACCGAAGGCGGGGCTTTTCTGTCGCCGGACCTGTCTTTCGACGGCAAGCAGATAGTTTTCGCTTATGCCGAGTGCAAAGGGGACCGAAACCACCAGGCACATACCGACCACAGCCGGGGCCATTGGGATGAGGGCCGCTGTTATCATGTCTTCAAGGTCAACCTGGATGGTTCCGATCTACAGCAGCTTACTGACGGGACGTTCAACGACTTCGACCCTTGCTGGATGCCCGGCGGGCGGATCGTCTTCAACAGCGAACGTCGCGGCGGGTACTTGCGCTGCGGCCGCGTCTGTCCGACTTATACACTGCACGACATGGCGGCCGACGGTAGCGATATCCGCTGCCTGAGTTATCATGAAACGCACGAATGGCAGCCGAGCGTGGCCCATGACGGTCGAATTGTCTTCACGCGTTGGGACTATGTCGACCGCTGGTCGTCGGCCGCCCACATGCCGTGGATCATGGCCCCCGACGGCCGCGATCCCCGGGCCATCCAGGGTAATTTCACCGACCGCATGACGCGCCCGGACATGGAAGTCGACCTGCGTGCGATTCCCGGGTCGCAGAAGTTCATCGCCACGGCCACCGGTCACCATTCGCAAACCTTCGGTTCCCTGATCGTGCTGGACCCGCGGGTGGTGGATGACGAGCAGATGTCGGCCATCAAACGCCTCACGCCCGACGTCGAATTTCCGGAGAATCAGGCCCCGTTGGGAGCTGGCGGATGGGACAGCGACTATGGCGAGGCCTGGCCGCTGAGCGAAGATTATTACCTGTGTGTTTACGATCCCAAGGCACGCATCGCTCCCAACCAACCGCTGGGGGCCAACTACGGCATTTATTTGCTGGATAGTTTCGGCAACCGGGAACTGATTTACCGCGATCCCGAGATCTCCTCCCACAACCCGATGCCCGTGCGTCCCCGAGAGGTCCCGCCGGTGATCCCGGACGTGTCGGATCGCGTGGCAGCAAATCAGCCGACGGAAGCGGTTGTCAGCGTGGTCAATGTGTACAACAGCCGCAAGCCCTGGCCCGCGGGGACCAAAATCAAGGCCCTGCGCGTTTACCAGATCTTTCCGCTACCGATCGCGTCTTGGGCCGCACGACACAACACGGGTTTGCAGATTCCAGGAACGAACTCCATCAACATCGCCCGCGCCGTGCTGGGAACGGTCCCGGTGGAAGAGGACGGCAGCGTCCATTTCATTGCCCCCGCACGCAAGGAACTCTTCTTTCAGGTGCTGGACGAAGAAGGGCTGGCGGTGACCACGATGCGCAGCGGGACCCAATTCCTGCCCGGCGAAAAGGCAACCTGCCAGGGATGCCACGAGCCCACACACAATGCGGTCACCACGATCAACACGGCCACGCCGCTGGCCATGCGCCGGCCGCCCTCGCGCCTGAAACCCGATGCCGACGGCACCAACCCGTTCAGCTACCCGCGCCTCGTGCAACCCGTGTTGGACCGGCACTGTGTCGAGTGTCACGCGACCCATCC
>CAYYOX010000840.1:0-2954 GCA_964473065.1 uncultured Planctomycetaceae bacterium
TGTCCAGCGTGTTGCCCCCGCCGATTTGGACCTCACCGCCGCTGATGACCAGCGAGGAGGCGGGATTCACTCCAGCGCCGACGTTCACCAGGCCGCCACCGACCGACATGGCTTCGCCTCCTTCAGCGTCGTTTTCCCCGTTCCAGGAATCGCTGTTCCAGTCGTCCGTCGCGCCGTTCCAGACGAGCTGTCTGGCGTAGACCTCGAACTCGTCCATCAGGGGCGAGTTGGGCCCGCCGCCGGTGAGTACCATCCGCGCGGCGGTGACGCCGGTTACCGGATCGAACTGGACCAGCCTGCGAAGTTGATCGTTGGTGTCGGCCAGCACGACCGCACCGATCGACGTCCAGTTGGCGGTTGTCGGATCGGCCAGCACGGCGGCCGGATCATCCGTGGTCACCTGCAACTCGACCGTGTCGGGGGTCCGCCAATAAGCATTCGGGCCGTCGCCGCCGATGTCATTGTCCTGACTGAATGCGATACGATCCACAACGGTCGGTCCGGGCAAGATCACTCCGGCAAACGAATCGAGGGTACCGCCCTCAGGGACATCCAGGGCGACCCAAGCGTTCGTCTCGCCGTAGATTCCGTCGTTGAGGTCCGGGGGCGGGTAGTTGCCGCTGGCCGTTTGACTCTCGGCAAAGGCTTCGCTCCCATTGGCGTTTAAGGCCACGTCGACTTCACCGTCGGTGGCGCCGCTCTCCAAAGCGCCGCCCGTTTCCAGGATCTCCATGTTGTTCGGATTCGTGTAGATCTCGAACTCGGTGACGGCGATCTCGGCCGCGAGGCCGGACACGTTCAGTCGCAATCCGGTCACGCCCGCGATCGGATCAAACTCGTAGGCGGCCCGAGAAAGGTCGCCCGTGTTGAGGATGTTGCCGATCGTGATCCAGTCGACGTCGTTCGTGGTGTACTGCAATTCGTAGAGCCCCTGTTCTCTACCGCCAAAGGGGTTCTTCCAGCCGAAGCGGCTGACGGTGGTCGGCTCGGCCAGCATGATGCCGAACTGGGCCGGATCGAGCGTGTCGGCGATCCACGTGCCGGCCGTGTCAAACGTCAACACGGCGTTGTTGAGGTTCTCCGTCAGCCATATCCCATCCAGATCGCCCGAAGCAAACGCGACGCCGGCCGGAGCAATGTTGACCCCGTAGGCGTTGGGGATCTTGGCGAGGTTATTCGGATTGCCGCCGCCGAAGACTTCCAACTCGGTCACCGAGATCCCGCCGGTAGCTCCCAGCACGGTCATCCGTCCGCCGGTCACGCCGGGGACGGGGTCGAACTGGTAGGCGCCGCGAGAAAGGTCGCCCGCGCTGATGATGGTGCCGATCGTGTCCCAGTCGACGTCGTTCGTGGTGTACTGCAACTCATAAGAACCGCTTGCCCGGCCGGGGAATGTGTTCTGCCAGGCCACGTGATCGATGGTGGTCGGCGCGGCCAGGGTGATCCCGAATTGGGAGTTGGCCGTGGCACTGGCGATCCAGGTCCCTGCGCCGTCCTGGGTCCGTACGCCGTTGTTGAGATTCTCGGCCAACCATATCCCGTCGAGGTCACCCGAGGAGAACGCGGTCCCCGAACCGCCCACTTCGGCACCCAAAACCCCCTGGGTTCCGCCCGCAATGCGAGCAAGACTATGGGGATTGGCGGTGTCGAAGACCTGCAACTCGCCGATGGCGATCTCGCCTGTGGCACCGGTGACGTTCATGCGAATGCCGACCACGTTATCGATTGCATCGAACGCATAGGCGCCGAAGGTTATATCGTCGGGATGGCCGACCACGCCGATCGTGTTCCACTCGACGTTGTCGGTAGTATACTGAACCTCGTAGGACCCCGCCGCCCGGCCGGGAAACTCGTTTTTCCAGGCGATATGGTCGACGGTGGTCGGCGCGGCCAAGTTGATCCCGAACGTCGAGTCGACGGTGTCGGCGATCCAGGTATCGGTGCGATCTTCAGCCGTCCCGCCGTTGTTGATCGCGGAGGTCAGCCACTGACCGCCGCCGTCGATCAGGCCGCCGGAGGAGAAGGCCGTACCCGCCCGGCCGATCTCGTTGCCGATGTATTCCCCGGCCAGCCTGGGGATGAGGGTGTCGAACACGTTGCCGAAGTACTTCAGCGCCAGATAGTCTTCAACGCTCTTCCGGTCACCGTCACTAAGAGCGGAGCTGTAGATCAAGACCTCCGCGATGTCGCCGTTGAGAGAGTTTACGCCACCTTGGTCAGCACCGATCCATATCCCCAACGCACTCCCCAAGGGCTCGTTTCCTGCATCTCCGACGGTAACGGATCCATCAAGGAACAGTTTATCTCCGGTCGTCGAATTGATTTCCGTGCCGACAAGATGAAACGTATCATCGGTCATCGGCGTGGGGTTGGTAAGGACGGCGCCGGCGTACATAGACAAGTCTTGATTGGCAGGCAACGTGAACATCACGGATCGAGCTCCCGAGCCGGAAATGTAATGATGACCGGCAGTATTCTCATTGGGAGCCGTTTTGGCAACCATCAGGATCGTGTAGTCCGCCGGTAACGAGGGGAAGGTCGTATTGCTGAGGAAGTCGCCGCCGGCGGCGTGCGGGACCACGTCACGCTCGAAACGAAGCACCGGCAGGTTGCTAACACCAACTCCGCCGTCGGCCACCAACAGCGGCATGGCAGTACCGGCTGCTGTTACATCTTGCAGGTTGCCGGACTGATCGCCCCAAGTGCTGACGAAGTTGCTCCCATCCGCCGTCACACCAGCGCCCGCGTCGAGCCAGAGTGCCAGGTTGGGAATATCGGTAGGCAACACGACCGCATGAGCGGTTGCGGCGGCCGACACGACGACGGCCAACAGGATCACGAGAATGCGACGGTACATGAGAGACCTCCCAAAAAAAGAATGTGAGTGAACGGTTTTAGATGACGAAAAAAACCTCTCGACACAACGGCCCAGAAGCGGCGCCTCTTTTCGTTTC
>CAYYOX010000841.1:0-2945 GCA_964473065.1 uncultured Planctomycetaceae bacterium
CCGAAGACGTTTTGATGAAACTCCGCCGAGAGACTCTCGAATGATTCTTGTCGACTGTCTTGTCTTGCATCGTGACCGCCCTTTCTTTGATGAACTAACTTTGCCATACGGCCAGTGTATCACAACCGGAAGTGACTTTCCAGATACCGGTTCGCTTAGTCGGGAGATCTGCACAGTCGGTTTTGTGGAGTGGAAAAAGGGGACTGGCTCCGAGCATCAGTAGATGCTAAACCCGCCGGAAATCTCTCCGGCTCGGTGCCTGTCCCCCTTTTCCACGCGAGGCCGACAGCGGTGAGCTCAAGAAATCCTTTTCCACGCCGCTGATCATTGACATCGAAGGCAGGCCCCAGGCGATTATAGTCGGGGCACACTGGATCGTCGCCTACGATCCGGCCACCGGCAAACCGATCTGGCAGGTCCGTCACGGCACGGGATACTCGTTGGCGCCGCGACCCGTCTGGGGACATGGCATGGTTTACACGACCACCGGCGGCTATGTGCCACAACTCTGGGCAATTCGCGTCGATGGACACAGCGTTGATGGACACCGTGATGTGAGCGACACACACGTGGTCTGGAAGGCGACCAAACAGATCCCGTTGCAGTCCTCGCCGCTACTGGTCGGGCAGGAACTTTACATCGTCTCGGACCAGGGGATCGCCTCCTGCTTCGACGCACTAACCGGCAAAACGCACTGGCGCGAGCGATTAGGCGGCAACTATGGCGCCTCACCGGTCTACGCCGACGGGAGGATCTATCTATTCAGCCGCGAAGGGAAGACGACCGTGTTGAAGCCGGGCACACAGTTCACCCGGCTGGCCGAGAACCAGATTCAAGGCGCCGTGACGGCCACACCCGCGCCAGTCGGCAAGAGCATCTTCCTGCGGACCGAGGAGCATCTTCCTGCGGACCGAGGAGCATCTCTACCGGATCGAAGAGTAGTGGGACGTCATCGTACGGCAACTACACCTTCAGTCCAATTCCTTCACGCGAACCTTGCGGTAGCGGACGAACTGCTTGGTGTAGTCGCCGCCGCCATGAACCTGCAGGGCGATGCCGCCCGTGTCGGGATGACGCTTCTCGCCGTCGGTCCACTCCATGAACTTTACGCCGTTGATCCAAGTGGTGACCGTCGGCGGGTTGCCCGTGATGCGGGCGCGAAACTCGTTCCACTGCCCATGCTTCCAGAACTCGGGCCACTTCTCGGGTGAGACCGGCAGGGGAAAGGGATTTTGCACCGGTCGGATCTGCGAGGGCTTCTCGCCCAGATTGAAGTTGCGCGAGTGGATGCCGCCCGAGAGCCCCTCGCCATAGATCCCCATCAGGCTGCCGCCCGCGTGATAGTCGATCAGCGCTTGGTAGGCCTGGCCTCGCTCGGTGCTGCGTAGAAACAGTCCGCTGTCGGGACCGTAGTCGTTTTTCATTTCCACAATCACCTCGAAGTTGCCGTACTGTTTGTCGGTGATCACGATCCCGCCGTTGCCGGGCCGATCCTGGCTGCCAATGATCGCTCCTTCTTCGACCACCCAGCGGCCGCCGCTCCCGTGACCGGTCTTGCTGCTGACGTGCCAGCCATCGAGCGTCTTGCCGTCGAAGATACTCACGAAGCCCTCCTCGCTCGGCTTTTCCTCGGCAGCCGTGCTCGTGCCGCAAACCAGCGCCGCGGCCATGGTCAGGGTGAGACCCAAGTTGAAGTTCATCTGTCGCATGCGATACTCCTTTGTCTGAAAAGAGGGGAAAGAATCATTTTCAAGGCAATCAGTTACGCTCGGGCCGATTTCTGGATCGGCGCCGCCGAGCTCCCAGCATACCAAACGTTGCGCTAAATCGACAGCACAACCGCCGAAGGATTATATTTCACCCCACAAGAAGGTGGAAATGGATGGCTGGGGCAAAGCGCAGCGGTGCCTCAGGACACATATTCCTGGGGCTTCGCTGCGCTCAGCCGCCAGCCACGGATACCGAGGCGCGTTTCCATCTGGACAAGGCGGGCTACTTCGCCTGCAAACTCGATTTGCTCGCCGACGACCGGGCGATCGAGACCGAGGTGTTCCACCTTGCAGCGCTCCTCGAGCTCTGGTCGGAGGACCTCCTTGATAGCAAAACCTCGGTGCGGTCGGATTTTGCGGGCATCGGCGGGGAATATGGGCTGCACTGTGCCGAGAACATCGTCGGCTCTCTGGGGACGGCGGGGACCGACGCCATGGACGCCTGGTCGATCCACCCCTATCGCTATCCGCGGGGGCCGGAAGAATCGGACCTGATTGGCGAGGTCACCCGGATCGCAGACCGTGTGGCTGAAGCCGGCGGGCGGGGGAAGGCGTGGATCACCGAAATCGGCTGGCCGACGCATCGCGGCCCGGGCGGCAGCGACGAAGCGGCCCAAGCCCGCTATTGTGTACGCACCCATGTGCTGTTGAAGTCGACAGGCGTGGTCGAAAAGATCTTCTGGTACGACTTCAAGGACGACGGTCTGAATCGCCGTTACAATGAGCACAACTTCGGCCTGATCCATCATCAGCATTTCAACTGTGCTCCGAAGCCGGGTATTGTAGCACTGAGCGTATTGATCCGCATGACGGCCGCGGCGAAGTTCGAAACGCTCCGCCATACGGGCAACGTCTGGTCGGCCGTCTATCGCAAGTCCGACGGGCGCGAAGTGATGGTGGCCTGGACCGATGACGAGACGGCCTCGGTGACACTATCCGGACAAGCCGAGGCAATCTTCAACATGATGGGCAACTCGCAACCCGTTTCGACAAGCATCGAGTTGACCGGCGACCCCGTCTATATCGTCGGCAAGGAATTGAAGATACAGACGAATACACGGTCTTCCGAAAAGGATCAACCATGACCAAAAAACGATATCGAACCCTACCGATGGTTCTTGTAGCCGCCGCCGGCACGGCGGTGAGGGCCGGATCTCCAATCTCATCGCCGTGCCG
>CAYYOX010000842.1:0-2934 GCA_964473065.1 uncultured Planctomycetaceae bacterium
GCCGTGCATTCGTTAAGTCGATAGCCCAAGAGCACGCGAACGCCCGCCTCGACATCCTGGCTGAGATCGCGCACCGTCCGCAGCGTATCCTCGCCCGGGTTGCGGTTCACGTCGATGACCATGACCTGATCGAGGCTGCCGTTGTCGCGGTCGAGAAAGAGGGCGTCCACCTGGGCATAGACGTCCGGCCAATCCCAACAGCAAGGGTCTGCCAATTGCTCTTCGAATACCGAGGTCTCGGCTACTGGCGCGATGTCGGACGGCAGCGGCGGCTCCTCTGGCGGTTGGGCCAAAACATTCGATACCTGCATGGCAATCACCGCGACCAGGACGAGACAGGTCAGGCGACACATCTCAAACACATCGCAACAAGATCGAGTGATAGGGAAATAGGGACCGCCGGAGACAAAACTGGCACTACCGGTAGATTCGGCAGGATTGCGTCAAGCGGCTCAATGCGAATGCCCGCTACAACCAGAAAAACCAGAACCGGGGCCACGTATGCCGAAGAGTGAAAGTTTGCCGGTTGTTCCGTTTCTGCCGAACGGTCGGCCGGGAAACGTGGTTCTCCACGGATAGAGAAACACCGTACACGTATAAGCCGCTAAGCCACCGTGGCCACACCGTGTAATCCGGCCAAACACCGCGTGAAAGCCGAAGGCCAAACGGGGCATGTCGTAGCTGCGTTCGCCAGAACGTGGTCGTAACCCGGACATGCACCACGTTCTGGCGAACGTAGCTACCGAAGGCTAAACGGGGAAAACCCGGTTAGTCCAAGCTTGCCAAGTTGTAGGCGCCGAAGAAATCTTCGTCGCTCTCGAACAGCACGTCGACCAGGTCGCCAGTCGTGGCGTCGAAGTAGCGGATCTCGCGAGTCTGGCCGTCGGTTCCTTGGACGGTGGCGATCAGGTCGGCAATGTCGTCGCCGTCGGTATCCAGGCCGGCGACCCGAACGGGCGAGTTGCGATTCTCACCCGTATAGGCGAAGAATGCGTCGATCAAGGCACCCGATCGCCCGTCCCGGACCTCGACGGCCGACTGGCCTCGGTTGCCCGCCCCGACAATCAGATCGGGGATCGCGTCGTTCTTGTTGACCTTGACGATGTCGATGGAGACCCCGCCGCGGAAGCTATCGGCAAAGGGCCGGAACGTTCGCACGGCCTTGGGCGTCGAGGGCGAGGCGTCGAAGACCTTCACCGTGGACCGCATTCCCGGGCCGTTGGCTACGATGATCTCGGCCTTTCCGTCCAGCGCGGCACTGTCGATGACCGAACCGCCGAGGAACGTACCCATGTCGGCCACCTTGACCTCCGATCCGCCGATGAAGCTCGACGAGAAGGCCAGGAACTGGCGGTACGGCGCGTTCTGGATGGCATCGCTGCCGGGGTTCATCGGATCGAATTGGTTGCGGAAGACCTTGACCTGCGAGGCCCCGAACGAGGGCGTGGTCACAATGTCGTTCTTTCCGTCGCCGTCCACGTCGCCAACGCCCACATGCACTCCGCCGGTGAAGCCCGCGGCATAGGCCAAGGTTCGAAACTGCGTGAGTTCCACGCCGTCTTGCGTGAATACGCGAACCTCGGGCCTGTGCATCCGGCCGGGGGCCGTAATGATCTCGGCCACGCCGTCGCCGGTCATATCGCCCGTGACCACCCGAACGCCGCCCGTATAGCCGAGCTCGTAGGCGAGGAACTTGGTAACCGGCTCACCGGTAAGCTTATCATACACGATCACATAGGGTTCGCTTTCGTTACCCTTGTCGCTGCCGAGCACGATCAACGGCTGCTGGCCTACCACCAACGTGTCGGTGCTGCTGATGTCGTCCACCCGGTCGTACGTATCGCCGTAGGCCGGATTCCCATACGCGGTGGCCGTGTTGCGAATCCACCCGGCATCCATATCGGCATGCGTGACTACGTAGGTGGCGGTGAAGGTGGTCGACTGCCCCGGTTCGAGATAATCGAACCCGCCCGTGATCGCACTCAATCCGGGCATGGGGTCCACGATCACGATCGTGTCGAGCGACACGTTGCCCGTGTTGGTTACTTCGAAGCCATAGGTCAGCGTATCGCCAACAGTCAGGTCGCCGGAGCCATCCTCATCCGCGTTAGCGGCCAAGTACTTGTCCAGGTAGATCGACGGGTCCTGCAGGACATAGACGGTCGCGTCGTCGCGGTCGTCGACCTGCTGGCTCTCGCCCGGCGGAATGGCCGTCACCAGGGCCTCGTTGTAGATCGAGCCGGCGTTGATGTCGGCCTGGGTGACCGTGTAGGTGGCCGTGAACTTGGTCATGGCCCCCGGGGTCAAGGTGTCGGCCCCGCCCGTGATTGGGCCAAGTCCCGGCAACGGATCGCTAACGGTAATCCCGGCGAGCGTCACATTGCCGTCGTTGGTTACCCTAAAGGCGTAGGTCAGCGTATCGCCCTGGCTGATATTTCCGGAACCGTCTTCGTCGGCATTGGCGGCAAAGAACTTTTCCAGATCGACCGACGGGGCCTGGGAGATCGGAACAATCTCGTCGTCCGTGTCACTGGGCCGTTCGTCGCCGTCGGCCGTGACGATCGCTTCGTTATAGATGAAGCCGGCGTCGACGTTGGCCTGGGTGACCATGTAGGTGGCCGTGAAGGTGGTGCTTGCCCCCGGCGCCAGACTGTCGGCGTCGCCGCTGATGGCACTCAGGCCCGGCAGCGGGTCTTCGACGATAATCCCGTCGAGCGTGACGTTGCCCGTGTTGGTTACCTCGAAGCTGTAGGTCAGCGTATCGCCGACACTGACGCTCCCGGATCCATCTTCGTCGGCGTTGGCGCTGAGAAGTTTCTCCAAATGGATCGAAGACTCTTGCTCAATCAAGGCCGTCTCGTCGTCCGTGTCGGTGGCGTGGTGCTCGGAGCCGGCCGTGACAATGGCTTCATTGTAGATCGAACCGGCATCGAC
>CAYYOX010000843.1:0-2934 GCA_964473065.1 uncultured Planctomycetaceae bacterium
CAACCCCTCCTCGTCAACGCTCTCAGCCGGAGGAAAATACTGCGAGGGCGGCAAAATGGGCATCGTTCTGGAAGTTTCAAGGCAGGAGGGGACGTTCAGCGGCAAGTAAACCTCCATTATAGCCGAAACTCCCGAGCAGTTCTCCGCGGTGCAAAACGACCGCTCGTTGCACCCGAAAGAGGGGGAGACCGGGCTACGGCCGAACATTTCTCAGAGGGTCGCATAGCCCGCATTGCTCATGGGTTGTAGCTGCGTTCGCCAGAAAGTGGTGCGTGTTCGAGTATATACGACCACGTTCTGGCGAACGTATAGCTACAACAGTATGAACCGGTCGATTCGGGGTTGACGCAAATCGCCCGTTTTCTCTATCATCCGGCACATTCGGCTAGTATTTTGAGAAAGGAACCCACCATGGCAGAACAAGAGACGGACGAGCACGGGAAACTTGAAACTCGTCAACGAGACTTCGGCGAGCGTTTTGCCGCTTGGTGGAATCGCGGGGCAGAAAAAGCCAGGCAAGGTCAAGCCACACCGGTCGCGTCTGAAACAGCCAAGCGTGACGCGGCATGAGCTAAAGCCGTCCGGAGTCTTGGTTTGAGGCTTCGTAAACTCGCGCCACTTCTACGACATCCTGAATCTGCCGCACCAGCCGGCGGAAGATAGAATTCACTACGCAAACTTCTTCCTCGTTGAGTGTTTGCGCAGTTAGCAGGAATAGTGTCGCCGCAATAGCCAACTTGTCGCCATCGATGGCTCTAATGGGTGCAAACGTAATCGAGCCGATGTTTGAATCAGTCGCCCAACGTTGACCCATTTGATCAAGATCGCGTTTCGTCAAGAGTGTGATCGTTTCCAGCTCGCTTACTTCTGAATGTTCGTCTCGCCAGGAGTCGACGACCCCATAAAGGCTAGTCGGGGGTTCATCGAACCCTTCAAGCTTAAGTCCGTCTCGTGGCCCTTCGGCGAACGCGCAGATCCTGGGGGCTGCGTTAGGTTCAACCTCCTCAATGATGTCGCGAACTCTGCCTACGATTTGTGACGTGATCTTGAAAGCCCATTCATTATCGTGTGGTACACCAACAGCAGCTTCAAATACTTCCGCTTCTATTTCGGTGAACTGTTCATGGACAAGTAAGGATAGCTGCTCGATCGAAGGTCGGTCGCTACGGCTCGACCGCCGGAACCACCGATCGCAGAGTTGATCAAAGTAGTTCGACCAAGACCTCTGGCGTCTAGTGAATTCCCAGATCTGATCACTCTGGCCCGGGACCTTCAAAGTACGCTTCTTGAGCTTTCCATTGTCGAAATACTGGTACTCCTCTGTGAACATAATGGCCCATTCTTTTCTTGAGCCATCCTCTGCTCTTAACTGCTTGACAAACTCGATGAGGCGTTCCTGGTCGTCGTATCGGGCTTCGTAGTAGGTTGGTAGCTCTTGTGCTTGAGAATACTCTATTTGCTCGTGTGGTTGCACGGGATGCCGATAGGCAGAGAACGTGCGAAAGTAGCGGGTTCTTGGAGTGTCAGTTGTTTTTTCTGTCATAGCTTTACTCTCCTGATATCACCAGGAACTTCTAACCCGCAGTGTTGTAGAGCGGCTCGCTGAAAGTTGTGGCAATTCTTCCCCCAGCCAAGGAGCCACTGCCATTTACCCTTGTAGTCCATGGCGAATTCTCGAAGGCAGTTGGCGATATCATCGTCACTTCTGTCGTCCTGAGGCGGCACTAGGGGAGAAAACTCTTCGTCCCCATGCTCTGCGTGATGCGGATCTCGAGGTGGAGTATAATCAAACAAGCCGTTGTTTAGTTTTCCTTCGACACCCTTGATGCATTGAAACAGCGAATTGAGTGGAGAAGCGGGCCACCAACCATAGCTTTCGGAATCAGCGTTGTTTGAAGCACCGATTTCAAACCACCAATGCCCTGCCTTATCCTCTCCGCCAGACCGGATGTGGATTCGCTTAAACCTGATTGACGCAACTTCTCTCAAACTCAATTCCTTGATTCATGGCGGAAAGTTTCATGGAAAAAGGCGGCAGAACCGTTTTTCGTCTAACGAATAGCTCTGACCCCTTTTCACTGACCCCTTTTTCACCTGACGGGTAGCACGTCGGCTGCAACGATTTGTTAGGCAACTCTATCCATTTGCTTCGGATCGCACAAAATCCGTCCAGAAATCCATGCATGTTTGAATCACCTCTCTGCAGAACTGTTCGTTAATCGTCAATTCGTCAGCCGCAGCGTCGAATTGCGGGTGGCTTTTTGCGAACTTGCGGAGTTTGTCTTCGACGGACATTCCATCGATCCGGCCCGCGCTATGAACCAAACAGTTTCGGACGTGTCCGTAATTCTGGATTCGGCCCCATTCCTGGGATTTGCCGAAATCGAAAGGCACTTGAACGACCTTGGTGAGATACGTTTTGCATCGCTCAATGCCGTGGCCGGCGAGGTCGGATGCCGCCAATCTGTGTTTTCCTCGTTTTGCCTTGCATAAGTCAAGCATGCTTGACTCAAAGACACCGTAGATATGAATGAACACGGAACTGTAAAGGAGGCAAACGGCGGAATAGTACTCGGCGCCCAAGTCGTCGAAAGAAACTTCGTGCGCGTTTGCCGTTTCGAGGACGTCGTACTTCTTCTCTACCGTCTGAGTTAGGCTCTCCTCGATTACTTGAAGTGCTTCGGAGAACTCGAGCAACGGTATTAGGCCTCGAGTAGCAGGGTATGTCCACGGATTCGGCACATCGGCCAGTATTTCTTCGTGAACGCGAGGGTAGATCAGTTCGTGGAAATCCATGTTGCGTCCATTGCGTTCGACGCTATCTCTTGTTGCCTAACTAACGGTTGATCAACATCGAATTCCCGCCGAATGCGGGTTGTCTGGTCGGGATAACGGGAATTCGACGGTGTGCTGTTTCCGGTATGATCCTTTGTA
>CAYYOX010000844.1:0-2912 GCA_964473065.1 uncultured Planctomycetaceae bacterium
GCCGCCGTCGTCGTAGGAGTAGTCGAAGTCGGCCAGCGAGCTAAACGGCGTGACTAGCACATCGAGGTTGAACTTGTCGCCACCGGTCGGTGTGGGCCCGTAAACGGTCAGCCGCCACGTGGTGTTCGTCGTGTGTTGTTCGTTGTTGACAAACATGGGCAACAAGATGGTGCCGTCCGCGTCTTCGTCGAGATACTCCGTCCATATTCCATAGGGTGACTGCAGCGCGATCTTGGAGACGGAACCTATGGGCGCGGCGTCCACCCTAATGATAACCTCGGCACCGATGTCGATAACCAGCGGTAGAGTTATGTAGCCGTCTGGCCCCTCCGTCTCGTAGAAAACCGCATTCGCGTCAGTTTCGTCATGCGCATCGTCTGGGAGGGTGTCGCCGTCATAGAGATCGACTTCACCCGGCTGTGTCACATCGGCGGGCGCCATCCGCGAGCGGACCACGTTGCCGGTGCCGTCGTACTGATAATAGTAGCTGGCGTCGTCGTCCGTCACGCCATAGAGTTGGCCGGCGTCGTCGTACATCATCTCGGTCGTATGCACGGGGAGGCCGCCTTCGAGCCATTCTTCCTTGATCTGGCGCCGTACCGGATCGTAAGTGTACCGCGTGATGCGGCCGTTGCGGTCGGTCGTTGTGTCCAGATTGCCGGCGATGTCGTAGTCGTAGTCGCGGATGTCGCCCAGTTCGTTCGTTTCGCTGCTCAGCCGGTCGAGGTCGTCGTAGCCGAACGTGGTCGTGTTGTTCTCCGGATCGGTCACTGTGAAGACGTTACCCGCCGCGTCGTAGGTGGTGATCGTCGGATGCAGAGGCGAGAACGAATCGTTCGGATCGCGGTAGTCGGCCGGGTCGGCGTCCAGAGCGTCGATCACTTCGGTCTGCCGGTTCAGATCATCGTAGCGATACCAGGTAGTATGATCCGGATCGCCGGGCCCCGAGCCGAGCGGATCGGTCTCGTACCAGAGGTTTCCGACCGCATCGTAGCCGAAATAGGTATGGGGACTCTCCAACACTCCCGCGTTGTCCGGGTCGGGTAGCCGCTCTTCGATCATCCGATTCAAGTCGTCGTAAAAGTACTTGGTAACATGGCCAATCGGATCGTACACCGTCATGACGTTACCCGCCGCGTCGTAGACGGTTGCGGTCGAATGTGAAGTCGAGAACGAATCGTTCGGATCGCGGTAGTCGGCCGGGTCGGCGTCCAGGGCGTCGATCACCTCGGTCTGCCGGTTCAGTGCGTCGTAGCGGTACCAGGTGGTATGGGCGTTATCCCCGGGTCCCGAGCCGAGCGGATCGGTCACGTACCAGAGGTTTCCGACCGCGTCGTAGCCGAAATACGTACGGGGACTCTCCAGCGGTCGGGCGCCGTCCGGGTCGGGCAGGATTTCCTCGATGGTGCGGTTGAGGTTATCGTAGACGAACTGGGTAGTTCGGCCAATCGGATCGGTCACGGTCAGGACGTTACCCACCGCATCGTATAGCGTTTTGGTAGTATGCGGGTGCGTATCGAGATCGACGCCCCCGGCGTTCGGATCGCTACCCATCGCGTCGGTCAGTTGATGCGTATTGTCGTAGCCGTAGTCGTTGGTCCCGTCGGGTGAGGTCATCTGCGTGATTCGGCTGGCGAATGTTTACCGCCCTTTCGGGTGGAAACCTCGGCGTTCCTTTCCACCCAAGCGGGTTGTATAAAGTCGATGGACCAGTACCCCCCCCCCGCAGGTCGAGAACCGGCGACACGCTCGACGAAAAAACGGGACAGGTCCGATATTGACAGGACGCCCGTCCAAGACAAAACGCTGTCCGTCATTGCCTGATCCGTAAACTGCCTACCTTGCCAATATCGGACCTGTCCCGTTTTCGCGTCGTTTTCGCGTTCCGTTTTCGCGTTCCGTTTTCGCGTTCCGTTTTCGCGTTCCGTTTTCGCGTCCCCCGTTTTCGCGTCCCCCGTTTTCGCGTCCCCAATTTCACTTCGCGAGAAGTATCTTGCATTCTTCTATAATCTGACTTGAGTAAGTGCCTCTATGTTTTTCATCGTCCTCATCCTCGCTTGCAAGGCCCACAAAAAGCCTCAATTCCACAAGCTCAGGAAAACGGGTATACACATCGTGCCAAATCCTCTTTGCACCTTCATACGGCACGATAGTTCCTTCAAGAACCTCATCTGCAATGCTTCGAGCCAACGACAATCCAGCGTCTCGCGGCGACGGCATGGACAACTTCAATTCATCGAGCGTCTTGAGAAACAACGTTCGGACTTCTTGAGGATCAGAGGCGTTCACTCCCGCAAGTTGCCGAAGCGATGGGGAATCGTACCCCTCCTCCAGTGCTTGTACCGCTAGTGGCGGCAAGTCGTCAACGAGCAATCTGCCGAGAGCGTAGTTATTGACCATCTTGCTGAGTTCCATTTTTTGACTCCGAAGTCTAGTGCCCTGTAACTTTCGTCTTGAATTCAAAACCTTGCCCCGTTCTGACGTTCTGATACCAGTGAATCTCAAAGTTGTTTCCAGCAGAGGTTTGAATGCCGCGCATGTTGCTGCTCGTTCCTCTCATTTTTGCCCAATCTCTAGGGCTTCCACCGTACTGCTGACTCAACCGCGATGCGTCAAGGAGCGGCCTCCTTGTGCCTGCTCCAAATACAGATTCGCCTATACCCGAAAACGCCTGCGCCATTTGCTCTTGGCTAGTTAGTTGCCGAGCAAGGTCGCGTGACTGTAATGCACTGCTTGCCCTACCTGGGACAAAAGTAATTCCGTTCCTGGCCGAACTCAGGATGCTCGCACTGGTCGTCCTTAGCAGACTTGAGCTAATCGCGGTTCCGGTCTGCGTTTGGATGCCGAGGCCGGCGACGTACTGGCTGATGATCGGACGCGCTTCCGCTCCTATTATTATACTCGACGTTTCA
>CAYYOX010000845.1:0-2907 GCA_964473065.1 uncultured Planctomycetaceae bacterium
GACTACCTGCAGGCGGACGAAGACTGGTACCAGGCCGCCGTAGCCGAGAAGGAAAGTTGGATTGGTGAGGCTAAATACGATGACAGTTCCGAAATGCTGACCATCACTCTGGCGGTCATTCTGCGCGACGAAAACGGGCAGTTTGTCGGCGTTCTTGTAAGCGAGCTGAATATCCTGGGAGAAGTCGAGCAGATCCTCGAATTCGTGCGAAGAAAACCACGCTACCGAAGCACCGAGATCTATCTGGTGGACCGCAACGGTCGAGCCATACTGAGGCAACAGACCGCGCAACCGGTCCCGAAGGGGCGCGACCTGACACTGGCTGAGTTTGCCGAAGATCTTTGCGACTGGGAGCCGGTTGTACAAGCTCGACAAAGAGGCACGGGGTATTCAGTCATCCGGCGGGACGGCAGCAACGTCTTGGCCGTGTTTAGCCGCTCCAAGGAGGATCAGCAACCCTGGGGATCGGGGTGGACTCTGGTGATAGAACGCGACTTGAGCGAAGTCCTCGGCCATGTCATGGCGACCAAGAACCGGCTGCTGATCGCCTCGCTGATCGTGACCCTCGCCAGCATGGCGGCCGGAATCCTTCTCTCCCGGTCGATCTCCAGACCGATTCAGCGGTTGACTCGCACGGCCTCGAAAATCGCCGGGGGAGATCTCGATGCGAGAGTTCCCAAGACCGACCGCAAGGACGAATTGGGCGCGCTTTCGCAGACGTTCAATCGGATGACCGATCAGTTGGCCGTGTTTCGGCGGTTTGTGGAAGCTTCGTCCCAGGGATTGGGGATGGCCGATCTGAATCGCCGGATCACCTACGTCAATGGGCCCTTGTATCGCATGCTGGATGAAGAGAGCGTCGAGGCCGTTTTGGGGGCCGATCTGCTGGAATACCACCCGCCCGAGCAACGACGTAGGATGGAAACCGAGATCCTCCCGATCGTGATGGAAAAGGGACAATGGGTCGGCGAATCGGCTGTGGTTTCACGCAAGGGACGCGTGACCCCCGTGATCGAAAACCTCTTTCTGCTTCGTGACGAACAGGGCGAACCGAGCCTGATTGCCGGCATGATGGCCGACATCAGCGGGCTCAAGCAGGCGGAAGAGGCGCTGAAGGATGAACGGAAGAAGCTGCGGCGGATGCTGCAGATGCACGATCAGGAACGGAAGTTGATCGCCTACGAGATCCACGATGGGTTGGCCCAATATCTAGTCGGGGCCCAAATGCAGTTTCAGGTGGTCGAGCAACTCCAACACGATAATCCCAAGGCGTCGAGCGACGCCTTTAGCCAGGGTGTGCAATGGCTCGATGAAGGTCTGGCCGAAGCCCGACGACTGATCGGCGGATTGCGACCCCCGATCCTCGACGAATCGGGCCTCGTGGCAGCCATCGAGCATCTCATTCACGACATCATCCGACAGGACGGGACCGATATCGAACTGAACGTCGATGTCCAATTCGACCGCTTGGCCCCTCTGCTGGAAAACGCCATATTCCGGATCGTGCAAGAGAGTCTCACCAACGCCCGACGCCACAGCAAAAGCGACCGGATTCGAGTCACCCTGCGCCAACGGGCCGATCGGGTTCAAGTGGAAATCCAGGATTGGGGCGCGGGCTTCGATCCCCAGAGCGTTGACGAGCGGGGCTTCGGACTCGGCGGAATCCGCGAGCGAGCCAGACTACTCGGCGGCCAAGCCACCATCGAAAGCACGCTCGGCGTAGGAACCCACATCACCGTCGAGTTGCCCCTGATTACGTGAAAAAGGGGCAAGGCACGAGTTGTGTAGGGAGTTTGTGAAATGCTTCTTCTGGGAATGCAGTCCTGAATATCGAATATCGAACAAGGAATATCGAAGGAAGAAGGTAGCACGCACGGCAAAACACTTCAACATTCGTCATTCCTTGTTCGATATTCGATATTCACTTGATCCGCCGCGTGGGTCTTCGTTCCTCGACCCACCCTACATATTCACAAGATCGTGCAAGGTTCTCTAAAACTCCGTCTGATATCTCTCGGTTAGCCCTCGCCGAACCTCGTTGGTGGCGGCGATGATCTCGTCGCGAATCGCGTAGACGTCGGTTGCCATCGTGGCTTTTTCCTGGGCACGGATCTGGCGACGCTCGTCACCTACCTGCTTCATAACGTCATGGGGGTTGTAGTAGTCTTGCCGAGCCCAGCCGAAGCGATAGCCTCCGTAGTAGGAAGAGCGTCCGCCGGCGGCGACCCGCGAGGCCGTCGGGTTGGCGTCGTAACCGCTGACTTGGGCCTGCCGTGCGCCGCCGCGAATGCCCATGGTCCGAACGGCCTTCGAGGCCACACGGAGTTGCCCGGCCACGTATTGGCCGTAGTCCAACAGGTCGCTGTCCACGTTGAGCATGGGGAGCTTTTCAATCTTTCGGGCGTAGCGATCCAAGTAGAGCGATCCGGAAGCCAGCGTTTTCCGGCTCTTCCAGTCACGTCGCAGGCCGCGAAACAGCGACTCGACCGTCTGGAAGTACTCCAGCGATGTGGCGACCTTGTCGGGCTTCGCCTCGCTCGGGCTAACGGGTTCCGCGGTCGAATGTGCAGGCGCCGGAGAATCGACCAGACTGACCAGACGTCGCAGACCGTCGCGAGTCAAGGTGCCGCTCAACGAGATGTCCGAACTTCCCACATTGCACTTCCACTCTTCGAGGTCGTCGAACTGGGCGCCGGAGTCGGCGAGAATCTCGAGCAAGAGGTTTTTGGCAAACTCGGTGGGCAAGTCTACCGATTCCCGGAAGTCGACGACGATCTTGCCGACCGGCTTCTCGCCGATCCGGATGCCGACGCGAAGTCCGTCAACGCTCCGCAGAACCTTGGCCGCCGTGTCGAGTCGCACTTTGGCTTCGTCCAGCATCGCCTGTTTGCCCTTGAGGTATTCCAC
>CAYYOX010000846.1:0-1669 GCA_964473065.1 uncultured Planctomycetaceae bacterium
GGTCGGCCTGGAGCCTTGCTCCGATGTTCTCGCCCACGGCGATGTCGGCAATGTCGATCGAGACGATCTCGAAGGCGGTCTGCGAGTCGAGTCGGCGGGCTAGCACGGCCTTGGAGATCAGGTCGGGATTCTCGAGCACCTTGAGGTGAGTGGTGCACGAACCGATCGAGCTGACGATTCCCTCGCCCACTCGGGCGACGATCGTCTCTTCGGTGGCCCCGCCGATCAACTGCTTGAGGTTGGCCCGAACGGTAACCCGGGCTTTGACCTTCAACTGGATGCCGTTTTGTGCGATTCCGTCGAGCGACTCACGGCCGGACTCGCGTGCCGGGCAATCGATCACCTTGGGATAGACGCTGGTCTGGACGGCCTCGAGCACGTTTCGACCGGCCAAATCGATGGCCGCGGCCAGCTTGAAGTCCAACTCGTCCAGTTTGGCCTTATGGGCCGCCACGATCGCGCGGATCACCAGCGGCACGTTGCCGCCGGCCAGGTAGTGGGCCTCCAGGGCCTTCGACGTGATGCCCGTTTCGTCGCCTAGCCCGGCCTGCACGGCCATGATCTTGGTGCGGACGATGACCGCGGGGCTGACCTTGCGGAACGTCATTCCCAGCAGGTCCCAAATGCCGATACCGGCTCCCGTGCTCACGGACTGGATCCAGAGCCGGAAATACCGAGCAAAGACGGCCAAAACGATCAAGACGAAGAAAAAACCGATGACGATCGCCACGATGATGCCGATCATCCACGCATCGCTGTCTGGTTGCCCCAAGAGGATCTGCGATAGAAGAGGTCTCATGTCATGCTCCTTCGACACATGAGTCGGGAATTTGCCAGCCGGACTTGCGGCTGCCGTCTGTTTACCCCGATCGACGGGAATTGTCAAGACGCCGATTCGTCAAACGGGTCATCGTAGCTTTTCGACAGGGGATCCTCGGCCGCGGGCGGGGATTCGTGCTGGTCGGTCGGGCGAACGATCAGGTGATTGGCGCGGACTTCGATCACGCGAACCGCCTGACCCGGCTCGATCGGCATGCCCTCGCTAATCGCGTCGACGGTCCGTCCGCCGATAGTAATAGCCCCGCTGGGTAACATTTTGCATTTGGCGTGGCCGACTTGGCCAACTAGGCTCTTTAGGCGCTCTGTGCGGGCACGTTCCGGCAGCACGTCCTCACTCCTGCGCACGCCCAACAGGATTCGGCGACCCATGGCCGTGCGGGGCCAGTATTTCAACGCGAAGACCAGTAATGTGGGTATTCCAATAATAGCTACAATGAGGATAACCAGCCCGACTTCCGGCTGGTCGTTCCAAAACGGCAAGATAATAGCTGCCAGGACCGCGCTGGCCGAGAGAAACCCGAGGATGCCGGCCGAGGGGAAAAACACCTCCAGCACCGCCAGGCCCATACCCAAGATCAAGAACACAATCGGCCAAATCCAGGATTCCATAGTTAGACTCGCTTGGTCACCGTATTGAGTGTTCTCATCGCCGTACCGGCGACGGCTAAACTTTTTCATCGCCGTGCCGGCGACGGCTAAACGATTACTGCTTACTGCTTACTGCTTCCACAATCACTCGGTTGCCGTGTACCTCGACGACTTCGATTTCTGCGCCTCTGCTTATGACTTCTCCGTCTGTGATGACGCCTATCAACTGGTCGCCCAATCG
>CAYYOX010000846.1:1679-2895 GCA_964473065.1 uncultured Planctomycetaceae bacterium
AAACGTTTCATCGCCGTGCCGGCGACGGCTAAACTTTTTCATCGCTAAACGTTTCATCGCCGTGCCGGCGACGGCTAAACTGCTTCAACAATCACGCGATTCCCATGCACCTCGACGACTTCGATTTCGGCGCCGCTGCTTATGACTTCTCCGTCGGTGATGACGTCGATCAACTGGTCGCCGAATCGGGCTTTGCCGCTGGGGGTCAGTTGCGTGGTGGTCGTCCCGTGCTCGCCGACCAATTCGTCCAGCGTGACTAGGGCCTCGCGTCGGCTGATGCCCTTGGCCTCTTCGCCGACGGGCGGTTGCAGCAATACCTGGCTAAGCAACGGCGCATGGGGTAACCATCGTCGAAACAATACGGCCGACGCCAACAGGCCCATGCTGGCCGAGGCGATGGTAATCAATGACCACATGAATTGGTTGGTTTCCCGTTGGGTCTGGGGAATCACGAACGTTTGGCTGGCCAGGATCAACGACACCATCACCAGACATCCGCCGCCGAGCCCGAAGATGCCGAAGCCGGGCAAGACGAAGATTTCCAATAGCAGAAAACTGACCCCGGCCACGAACAACATCACCTCGAGCCAGTTCGCGCTGCCGCCCAGGTAGTGGGCCCAGAAGAACAACAGGAAGCAGACGGCGGCCACGAATCCGCCCATCCCTATGCCGGGTGCGTGCAACTCGGCATACATGGCCACGAAGGCGATCGTCAGCAACAGGGCCGACAGCCCGGGCGAGGCCAGTGCCTGGATCAAGGTTTCGGCCCAACCCGGCTCGAGAAGCATCGGATCGTCTTCCAGAGAGTAATACTCGCGGAAGTCGCCAAAGCCCTTGGCCGTAGTCTCGGCCAGACCGTACTCGAGCGCCTTTTCGCCGTTGACCAACAATGCCACGCCAGATCCAGCGATCTGGCGTTCCTTGACCCACGGTCTACCTTCGGGCGCTTTGTCTTCCCGCTGCTTCCGTTCCTCGTCACACAGATAGGCCACCTCGCCGGGTCGCGTGCATCGGAAGACCTTCAAGTCGGGATCGATCATCGCGACGATCAGCGACCAGGACCTTCCGGCCCAGGGACCTTGCGGGTCGGGGATCATCTGGCTGAGCAAATCGATTTCGCCGGGCGCGAGTTCCCAGTCGCCCGAGCCACCCAATTCGGCTTCCGGGTGCATCACGACCTGATCGCAAGCCAAGGCGATCAGTGCCGCATCGGACC
>CAYYOX010000847.1:0-2890 GCA_964473065.1 uncultured Planctomycetaceae bacterium
TATCTAGGGGGCTGACGCGTTCGCGCCGGCGTGAAGTTCCCCGGGCGCGAAATAGGGCCGGCTGGTCCCGTTGGCATAACGGAGTCGCTTGGCGGCCAACTCTTGCAGGCTCATCTCGCTGTTTAAGTGCCAGGCGGCCACTTGGGCCGCACGCTGCTCGACTTTCCCCAGCCCCAGCAGGCGGCAAAGCTGATGTACGGCCGGCTTGTCGGTGAAGCTCTCGATGGGCTTGATCTCGTATTTCATGGCCGGTCGCGGTTCTTTTTTGCCGTGTTCGAGGCAGACAGTGGTGACCTTGAACTGGCCGACCTTCTCGGGCGCGACGTTGAACTGGCCGCCGCCGAACCCACCTCCACCTCCACCACGGCCGCCGCCGCCGCCGCCGAATCCGCCGCCGATACCTTGGCCACCGCCGCCGCCGCCGTCACGGCCACCGCCGCCGCGTACGCCGCCGATCTGCGCCAACACGGGCACGCCGGCGAAGGCGGCAGGCAGCTGGACGTTCAACGGCTGATCGGTCTTGTTGCGGATCATCACCCGACACTCGGTCGAGTCTTTCGGGATCAGTTTCACTTCGATCTGCTCGGCCTCGATGGCGCCGAACAATTCGACCGTTTCGTGCCTCGGATTGAATACCCCGGGCTTGAGTTTCTTGCCTTTGCGATCGGCCGCAATTAGCAGCGCGGGCATAAGCAACATGATGGTCGTAATTAGGCCAACTCTCGCCCAACGTAGTCCGCGCAATGAGAAGGTCATTTCAGGCTCCTTCGAATGTTCCGGTCAAAACAGACAAACCGCGCACAACACCAGCCGGTGCGCCGTCTCCGTATCATATAGCCTAACCGCTCGGGCCAGAAAAGCCAAGCAAAAAACGTCGGATTGCAAGAGTCCGGCAGATTATTATGGTGCAAGTGGGGGGGTGCTGTTGCAAAATAGCCCGCGTCATCGGGTCCCGGGCGTGGCGTTTGTGGTATGGTTGACAGGTTGGGGAAGGATTCGCTAGACTTGCTCATTTATCGTTTTGCCACCAGCGACCTCCATGCGGCCTTGCAAAAGCCCCCGAAAGGATTTGAGGCGTTTTTTAGCCATGCCTAGGGCCACCGGCTCCCATTGCACTCCCGGCCCACGCCGTCCGTCGACCGATCGGTTGACAGGTATTCACACCATCGGGTGTCTCCTCAGCGTGACAACCCGCCGGTGAACAAGCAAAATAACCAGCGTTTCTGGAACATTTAGATTAGATGAGGTGAACTATGAAGTTCGGTCAAGTGAGAATCGTGGTCGTGTTGGCCGCGTTGATGTTGCTGGCGGCCGGGGTCGGCCCGTGTCTGGCCGTTGACGACGGGGCAGTCACTGACGCCGCGGCAGCCGCGCCGGCTGCGGGGGAGCTCAATGAAACCGTGTTTGTCCTCTATTGGGCAATCGCCTTTGTCGGGGCGATCCTGGCATTGGTCTTCGCGGTGAAGTTCTTCAAGGAGGTCATGGCGGCCGACGAAGGCAACGCGGAGATGATCGAAATTGCCGAACACGTCCGTACCGGGGCGAATACCTACTTGTGGCAGCAGTACAAGGTGGTTTTCTGCTTCTTTGTGGCCATCTGTGCGTTGCTGACCTATTTAGCCTTTGAGCTGGGCGTGCAAAGCAAGTGGGTGCCGTTCGCCTTCCTGACCGGCGGTTTCTTCTCCGGGTTGGCCGGTTGGTTCGGCATGAAGACGGCCACCTGGGCTTCCAGCCGTACGGCCGCCGGCGCCCAGAAGTCGTTGAACCAAGGCTTGAAAGTCGCCTTCCGCGCCGGTGCGGTCATGGGCTTGACGGTGGTCGGGTTGGGTCTGCTCGATATCACCCTTTGGTTTGCCGCCCTCTACTGGCTGGTACCCTGGCTCGGCTATGAAGCCTTAAGCCTGGAAAGCATCACCGTGACGATGCTCTGCTTCGGCATGGGGGCCAGCAGTCAAGCGTTGTTCGCCCGGGTTGGCGGCGGCATCTTCACCAAGGCGGCCGACGTGGGGGCCGACCTGGTCGGAAAGGTCGAGGCCGGCATTCCCGAGGACGACAAGCGAAACCCGGCCACCATCGCCGACAACGTGGGCGACAACGTGGGCGACGTGGCCGGCATGGGGGCCGACCTCTACGAGTCGTATTGCGGTTCGATCCTGGCCACCGCCGCACTCGGCGTGGCGGCCTTCGCCAGCGGCAACCTGGTCCCCGAGGGCATGAGCGTTGTCGACCTGCAACTTCGGGCCCTGTTCCTGCCGATGGTCATGGCGGGCGTGGGGATCCCGCTTTCGATCCTGGGGATTTTCATGGTCCGGACCGAGGAGCAAGCCGACCAGAAGACCCTCCTGAAGGCGCTCGCCCGCGGCGTGAACCTCTCCAGCATTTTGATCATCGTCGCCTCGTTCGGCCTGACCTATATGTTGCTGCCGGCCGAATTCCAGGGCGTGGCCTATAGCGTGATTGTCGGACTCGTTGCCGGTTGGATCATCGGCAAGTGGACCGAATATGTGACCAGCGACGAGTTCAAGCCCACGCAGAAGTTGGCCGATCAGGCCCTGACCGGTCCGGCCACAATCATTATCGGCGGGATTGCCAACGGCATGATGAGCGTTTGGGTCCCGGTGATCACGGTTAGTCTGGCCACGATCCTGGCGTTTGGATTTGCCGCCAATTGGGCGTTCAGCGACGTCAACCTGTTCGCCATGGGCCTCTACGGCGTGGGGATTGCCGCGGTGGGGATGCTCAGCACGCTGGGGATCACTCTGGCTACCGACGCCTACGGCCCGATCGCCGACAACGCCGGTGGCAACGCCGAGATGGCCGGTCTGGAACCGGTCGTCCGCGAGCGGACCGACGCCTTGGACAGCCTGGGGAACACCACGGCCGCCACGGG
>CAYYOX010000848.1:0-2889 GCA_964473065.1 uncultured Planctomycetaceae bacterium
CGATCGTGTTGCCGAAGAAGAGCTGAAACCGCGTGCCGTCGGGGTTCATCGTCCAGAGCGTCTGTCGGGCAAACACGTTCTTGTCGATGCCGTAGTCCCAACGCGTAAACAGGATGCGGCCGTCGTCCATCACTTGCGGCGTATGATCCGAAAGCGTGTTGCTGCTCACGCGCCGCACGTTGTCCCCGTCGCGGTCGGCCACGTAGAGCAGACCCGAGCGTCGCGGCTGGCACATCGTGCAGGTGTCCATCCGGGTCGAGACGAACATCACCTCGCCGCCGGGCAGTTCGATGGGGCTGATGTTATTGCTCGGGCCGTTGGTGATCCGCTTGAAGTTCTTTCCATCGACGCCCGTCTCGTAAATGTGCCACCGGCCGGCCGTCTCGCGATCGTCCGTCGGTATGGCGTTCCAGTCGAGTTGTTTGGTAGGCGGCTTGCCGATTCGGGCCGAGAACAAAACGGTCTTCGCATCGAACGAGAGGTTCATGTCGAAGATGGCCCCGGTCGGATCGTCGTAGATCACCCGCGGCGGCCGGTTCGGGCTGGCCGGATCGACGATGCAGATGCTGGCGGGGCTCTTGGCCGCCTCGGGATGATCGTACGGGGCAATGGCGTTGATCGAGTACATCGGATACCGGGCAAAGGCCACGGCCGGCAACTCGGCCGCCACCTCGCGCCACATCCGCTCAATTGCTCGCTCGGCGGCGATCACCTTCCCGACCGCGTCGGCGTCGCCCTGTTGGTCGGCCCGCAAGGCGGCTTCCACCTGGGGCCGAAGTTTGCCGAGCCGATCCAAATAGGCCCGACCTCCGGCCGACTCGGGCGCACTAGACTCGAGCATCTCGTGCATGGCCAGTCGCGGCGGGTCGAACATCGGCGCGATCGGCGGCTCGAAGTGGAAATTCTCCAAGCGACTCAATGCGGCCATATATCGATGGGCCTGCACATAGAGATTTCGCAGTTCTTCCACGGATGTCGGCAGCACCCGCGCGGCCGCCCGCGGCAACTGCAAGGTTCGCAGAATGGCCCCGGCATACGCATCTTCGGCCGCAATACGGTCCCTTGCTTCCCAAAACGCAAGTTCTGCCGCTTGCGGCTTTGCACCGAAAATGGGCAGATCCCCCGGCGTAAAACGATTCTTCCCCGAAATCTCCGCCGGCACGCGATCCGACGGTCGGAACGTGCTGGTGGGCGTAATCAACGGCAGCGCGAACGAGAATCCGTGCGCCCCGAACATGCTCGAAACCTTCACCAACAGGCGGTTCTCGCCGGCTTCGAGTTGCAGTTGCGTCCGCACATTGGCCGGATACCGCGACGCCGAGCCGCTCTTGTTCGAGGCCTCGGTCACCTTGGTGCCATTGAGCCAAACGCGAATTCGATCCTCGGCAAACAGGTCCAGCTCGACTGTCACGTCGTTGCGGGCCGTGATCGTGCGATAGAGATAACACGTCTCGTTACGCCCCGGCGCCGGGCCCAAGGGCAACAGATGCCGAAAACCGTCGACCCACTCGGGATGCTCCGTCCAACGTCGGGTCGTGTCGACCATGTCGGGCAACCGCTCGACCTGCCAGGTCCGTGCCAGATCGATCGGCTCGCGACCGCCGGCCAATACCTGCTCTTCCGGCGGGAAGGTCGTCTCGAAGGCCTTGGCTAGGATCCCAAAGGCCTCGCGGCGAAACGGTCCGGCACAATGCCAGGGGCCGAGCACCAAGCCCGCGTGTTGCACCTCTTCGTCTGTTTCAGCCCGACGATGATCGGCCAGTCCGCGGCGAACTTGCATCAAGGCCTGCCACGGATCGTCTGTCGTTCCGCCGGGCAGGATATCGGCCAGCAGCATCGCCTCGAAATCCTTGGGGCCGTCGGCCATCAGTGTACGGAGTTGGCCCGGCGAGAGCGGTTGGTTGTAGATGGCCACGTCGTCGATATGGCCGTGGAAATCGTCGGCATCGGCCCAATCGGACATGCCGATCCGCACCACCTCGCCATGGTCGGGCCCGGCCGTCCACGAGGTTTCGGTCGTTACGTTCCATCCGTCGACAAACACTTGCTGCGTGCCGAGCATCGCGTCGTAGACAACCGCCAGATGATGCCACCGCCCGTCGTTGACCTTCGTACCGGTCGTCGAGATCCACTCCTGCCCGCAGCCGACAAATCCCACGTCGCGTCCGCCGGCCGTTTCCTTGACGAAAAAGATCTTCTCGCCCGCATCCAGCTTCCCGTCGGCATTGTCCTTGCCCAAGATAGCCATGCCGGCGCCGTCGGTCTTGACCCAGGCGGCGATGGTAAAGCTGTTGCCTTGGCCGAAGGTCGTGATCGGATGGTCGATCTGCATCCAATCGGCCGCGCCGTCCAGCGCAAGGACCGAACCGCGGGTGGCGTCCGATTCCAAGCGAGCATCGCCGACCAATCGTCCATTGAAGTCTGTGCCGCCGGACCCGGAGTTCGACACGATCCCCTGTTCGGCCGCATCGAAAGTCCAATGCCCAATCAGCTCGGCCCGGGCGTGAGAATCGAGACAAAGAACGACCAGCAAGGCATGGAAGGTACGAACCATCGTGTTGTTCCTTGTTCACAGGCTGGGAATTTCCGTATTCTATTAGTGTATCGGGTGGGAGGTTGGGCAGCAAGAAGGAATGAAAAACGGGCGCCGGCAATTCCCGTCTTTCGAACCGACCACCCGTTCTTGCCTCTGATTTGCGAGAATCGCACCGGGTGCATTCTCTTTCTCGGCCGAGTAGTCGATCCGCCACCTGCCGCAGCCACACAGCCCGCCAGCCGGAGAAGTGGGATGTTCTAGCAGCCCGCTGAAAACGCTGGAATAACGGCAAAGAAAGGAGACTGTAGCAAAGAAATCGGGTATGTACTATCCGGCTCGGGCTTGATGGAGGG
>CAYYOX010000849.1:0-2888 GCA_964473065.1 uncultured Planctomycetaceae bacterium
GTTGTCGTGGCTTAGCACGCGGGCTTTGCCGACGAAGTACGTGTTGAAGTCGGCTACGACCAGATTGAAGGTCGGCTTGGTGGGGCCGGGCTGGACTGCTTCGACCCGGACTGGCTCAACTCGGGCCGTGCCGCGGACCGAGTGCAAGGCGGTATCGGGAGTAAGCTCTCTCGCCTTTGACCAGCCTTCGCCGACCGACCAGAACAGGTGCCCGCCGGTGCAGTCGAACGACTGGTCGCCGACCTGGACCGTCAGCAGTTCGATAGCCGAGCGTTCGGTGGCCCGCAACACGGGCTTATAGCAAAGCTCGCCCGAGTCCGGGTCTTGCGAAAGGACCATGTCGCCGACTTGGATCTGCTCGACGGGCCGCGGGCCGTCGGTAGTCCAGACCGGGGTTCCGGCCGCGAAACAGGAAGTAAAGACTATCCACCGCTCGCTTCGGTATCCCCTTTGCAAGGGCTTTTCGCCGGTGAGAGTTTCGTTATACCGGTCCCACCAGTCCCACCACACCTGCGGCCGGGAAGACAACTGTTGATCCGTGACCACGTTCAAGGTGGTAGCGAGCTGCCAGTTCCACTCTTCTTGCGATCGGCCGTTCTGCAGGGATAACGACCATTGCCGCTGGGCGATCATCTGCTGTCCCTGCATGGGCAAGTCTCCGGCTGCCAGCTCTACGGTCGCAAGCTCGCCACGCGGCACAAGCAAGGCTTCCAGCATCATCTCCTGCTTCACACGGTAGCCCTCGCGAAAGAGGAGTTGCCGATAGATGAGCGTACCGTTGGCGCCCGGCTCCGTTTCGCTACGCGATTGCATGGGCAGAAACATGGTATCGAGCATCTGGGGTACGAATGTTTCCCACGCTCGGTCGCGAAGTTTCTCGGCGGCCGCATACCGGACCGGCCGCCACTCGGAGAAGACCGCCTGCCGGGCCAACGACCGCGACGCCGCATGGTCGGTTATGTTGTCGGTAGCCTCGATCAGCAGCAGGGCCTCCTCTTTGCTCGTGGCCGACAGGACCGACTCCAGGGCGGGAATGGCGGCCGGATCGCGAATCTCAAGTAGACGCGTCTTCGCACGCTTACGCTGCCTGGCGATGTCTCCGATCAGCTCTTGGCGAAGATAACGAACCTTCGGCTTCCATTTCGATAGGTTTTTTTGCCAGGTTCGCTCTCGCTCACGGAGTTGCTGAAACTCCTGCTGGGGGATCCATGCACCGGCCATGAGCCGATGGCCCAGTTTCCTGTGGGCCTGGACATGGTTCGGATCGAGTTGCAGCACTCGGGTCAGATGGGCCCGGGCTTGATCGTCGAGCCTCCGCTTCTGGCACCAAGTGGCCAACTCCATCTGCCCGCTGGCCGTCTCGCGATAGCCCCGCCGGATGCGGACGTACTCTTGGTAATGCGGATCGCTGCGACTAAGCACCGGCACGTCGTCAATGCTCGTCCAAGCATCCCGATACCGCACCTGACCGCTGTGCCATCGCGCCGGTTCCGAATCGGGCGCCTGAAGAAGGGCCTCTTCGAGCAACCGGTTGCGCTGCTCGATGTTCCCCGAGAGCTCGTAGCGCAAGGCCGTTTCGACAAGCTGCTCGGGCGTGGCCGACGTGGCCGTTTCACTGCCGGGGCTGGCCGCCGAACATGACGACGCCAGGGCAACTACCACGATCGCTGTCATCAGAACTGACAGCCAAAGACTTAGGCCGGCATGGGACCGGCTACGCAGGATCATAGACATGACGCTCCTCCTCTGCCCGAGTAGGGTGAAAGAAAAAACTCGTGCCCAAGATTCATGACGACCCGTTCCCAGCGGCCGCCCTGATAGTCGATCCTCGCCATCGCCGACCGGCTCGGCTTCTTGGCCTTATCGGGTCCAGCGACTACAATCATTAGCATACTGCCAAGCCCCTTTCTTTGCAAGGGGGGGTGACTTGGGTAAAGCGAGTGATTTGCCGTAATGCCGATAGAATTTCGCCGAAAGGCCCTTTTGACGTGACATATCGAACCAACTTATTCTGCCTGATCACGCTAGTGATCCTCTGCCTGCCGGCCACCAACGCCATCTCGGCCGCCGAGATCTTGACCCTGGCCACCACGACCAGCACCGAGAACTCGGGCCTGCTGGCCCATATTCATCCCGATTTCGAGAAAAAGACGGGCGCTCGGATCAAGGTTATTGCCAAAGGCACCGGCGCCTCGCTGCAACTTGCTCGGGACGGCAACGTCGACGTGTTGCTGGTCCATGCACGGTCCGAAGAGTTGAAGTTCGTGGCCGCCGGCTATGGCGTCATGCGACGGGACGTGATGTTCAACGACTTCGTGATCGTCGGGCCGAGCGAAGATCCGGCCGGAATCAAGGGCACGCGCGATCCGGCCAAGGCCCTGCAAACGTTGGCCGACGGCCGGCACGTGTTTCTCTCACGCGGCGATGGATCCGGCACGCACCTGAAAGAGCAGCAGCTTTGGCGCGACACGGGCCTGCCGCTGATCTCCAAGCAATTGACGCGACCCGGCAAGAAGACCATCATCAAGGTCCGGCCCGAGGGCGATTGGTATCTTTCGATCGGCCAGGGGATGGGCAAGACGATCATGATGGCCACCGAGAAGCAAGCCTATATGCTGGCCGACCGTGGCACGTATTACGCCTTCGCCTTGGCCGAGCCGCCGAAGACGGATTTGGTGATCCTTGTCGAGGGTCGCCGGGGCCTGTACAATCCGTACGGAGTGATTGCTGTGAATCCTGCCAAACATCCCCGGGTCAACTTCGCGTTGGCGAAGCGGTATATCCGCTGGATCACGTCCGCCGAGGTGCAACGGATGATCGGCGCCTACCGATTCCAGGGAAAGGCCCTGTTTCAGCCCCATGCCTCCGGCAGTGAGGCCGAGAGTCTC
>CAYYOX010000850.1:0-1136 GCA_964473065.1 uncultured Planctomycetaceae bacterium
TTGTCTATGCGTGGATGGCCATCTACTGCGCAGGGCAGAGCGCCGCCTTCTTGCCGCGCTTTGGTGCTTTTCCGGCGAGCGCCTGGATCAAGGCTGGTGCCATACTTGTGTTGATGGTTTCGCTACTCGTGCCATGGGTAACCAAATATCATTATCAGCACCGATGCCACGCCACAAGGATGCGTGGAAACTACGCCATTCCCCGTGGATTATGGGAATGTGCACGGTTCATCCGAGATCATGCCGAGACCAACGACGTCCATGTGACTTCGAGCCAAGACCCCATGGGCAAAGTGACGGGAATCACCGAGCGTCCCGCCCTCATCTCCTATACGATACAAACCAACAAGACCTTGGACACAAGAGAGGTTTTCGCCCGAAACGTAGCAATCCACGAGGCCTTACGCGCCGGCACGAGCCTCGAAACGCTTCAAAACACGGCGCAAGAACACGGCGTCCGCTGGTACCTGCTCGAACCCGATGGCCTTGAAGTGGCATGGCCTCAGAGCGTGCTCGACCAACCGGCCTACTCGTCAAACGGCTATGGCGTTTACGACCTGCACAATCTTGTACAGCCCCACAGTGCGCCATAATTCTGCAGGGCCAGCTTTGCCCCCGGCTATCCCCTACCTCAGCAACGGAAGCATAACCGCACCAGAAACCTCTCATTCAGACGGCATGCAAGACAATACGCCTCTCGAGGAAGCAAACATGTGGCACCGCCCACTCCTGTCGGCGGATTGGGTTCATTCGCTTCAACATTCCCGCTGCCAAGTTGCCCTTACAGGCCAAGCCGTACGCCGTCTGCTTGATCTCTTCAAGGGTTCTCTGGTAGTCTGCGTTCACAAAGGAGGGATCCCGTCTCGATCCAATGCGCGTCAAAAAGGTGCCAGGCACTAAGGTATTGATGTTTTGCGCTATTGTCGTAGCCGGGAGTGCGCCCTTGCTTTTAGCCGCGGCGTCATCACGGAAGGCACTCACACAACGAAACACCCGGTTGTTCAAGAAGCAAATCCCACCGGCCATCATGTTCTTCAATAGACAATCTATCCCCCACCCTTACCGAATTCAGTAGAATGACCCACTCTTGTCCAAGACAGGTTCTCAGCTCAATCGATAAATAAAGATGCCCCCGT
>CAYYOX010000850.1:1146-2883 GCA_964473065.1 uncultured Planctomycetaceae bacterium
TCTTTGCACGAAAAAAAAAGCAAGGAGCGGGGAGGCATAAGCAATGGTACGGACTGCAAGCCTATTCAGTCAATTGTTGCGTGAGATTCCGCGGGTCGAATTTGAGAGGCTGGTTCGCCGACACGGCGCCGAACGGCATGCCAAGGGGTTCACGTGCTGGAACCAACTGGTGTCGATGTTGTTCTGTCACCTGGCCGGAGCTGATTCATTGCGGGAGATATGCAACGGATTGGCCTGCTGCCTGGGCAAGCTGATTCATCTCGGTGTGGAGAGGATGCCCAACAAGTCGACGTTGTCGTATGCGAACGCCAATCGGCCCGCCAAACTGTACGAAGACCTTATGTGGACCATGCTTGGTCGCTTCAGGTCGAGTGGGCAGCTATCAGGTGGGCGCCATCGCTTTCGATTCAAGAACAAGCTGTTCTCACTGGATTCAACGACCATATCGCTGTGCTTGAGCCTGTTTCCTTGGGCCGAGTTCCGCCGAGCCAAAGGTGGTGTGAAGGTGCATGTGATGCTGGATCACAGCGACTACATGCCGGCCTTTGTGGCGATCTCCGAGGCGAAGAGCCATGACGTGAAGGTGGCGAAGTCGCTCCGCTTGAATTCCGGCTCCATCGTGGCGATGGATCGTGCGTACAACGACTATCGCATCTTCGCAACGTGGACAGAGCGAGATGTCTTTTTCGTAACTCGAATGAAAGACAATGCCATTTACGAAGTCGTTGAGCGACGACGTGTGCCCCTCAACCGAAACATCCTCTCCGACGAGATCATCCGTCTCACCGGCGTGAGAGCCTCGGAGAAGTGTCCCCATCTGCTCCGGCGTGTGGTGGTGTGGGACCGTGACAACGACAGAAAGATTGTGCTGTTGACCAACCACCTCAAGTTCGGAGCCACCACCATCGCCAACATCTACAAGGATCGCTGGCAGATTGAGCTCTTCTTCAAAGCCCTCAAGCAGAACCTGAAGATCAAGACCTTCATCGGGACCTCCGAAAACGCCCTCCGGATCCAGATTTGGACAGCCCTGCTCGCCCTCTTGCTCCTGAAGTGGCTTCACTACCTTTCACGCGCTACGTGGTCATTCTCTAACCTCGCCTCACTCCTACGCCTCAATCTCTTCACCTACAGGGACTTAATGGAGTGGCTCACCAATCCACTCAACACCCCGCCATTGGTCCCGGCACCGGCCCAGCTCGCCCTGCCATTGCCGGGACTTGGACAGCCAACTAGGGGCGAAAGGGGGTAACCTCGAATCGAATTACCCCGAATGCCGCTGCTAACCCCTTTACCCTCAGTGACCGAAAGGGAAAGTCTGTCCTATTTTGGACAGCAGTGAACGTAAACCGTGGTTTTCAGTGACCCTCCTCATTAGATACGCAGAAACCGCCTTTCGGCGGTTTCCTTCCCCACCACCTATGCGGTGAGGGCAGTTCAATTATCAATATACGCCGCGTCGCACAACCTGTCAACGGGTCGCGTTGCGTATCATACTCGTCCCCGGCGGAGGCTTCGAGCCGCTTCAGACTACGATGGTCTGATGCCGGTTGAACCTCAGCACGAGCCGCTGTCTTCGTCCCTGCCCCTCGGGCTCCCGGACCCTGACGACACCGTTGCCGCCGGTACTCGCAGCTTCACGCCTGAAGCGCTTCGGCTGCTGCTTGCCTGCTCCAGGCACCTCGCGATGGGTCTTGCACATGCTCTGTCAGAGTGGTGGAGACACGACGACCCGGT
>CAYYOX010000851.1:0-2880 GCA_964473065.1 uncultured Planctomycetaceae bacterium
TCAACTATCGTAAGCACTGGGTTTCGCGAGTCGTCTGCATCAGAACTTCCAGATCAAGTCCGCCAACAAGAGAAACTGGGTTTCGCCAACATCGCTGCCCGAAACCGGCTGTGTGTAAAACAGGTTAGCACCGGCCGTAAGGGAGTCCAGCAGGTTGTACTTGACGCCCCATAGATGCCCCTTGCGATTCGTGTTACCGAAATCGCTGTCGTTGAATGCGGCCACAGTTGCATTCTGCTCTATGTAGGCGTACTTATAGCTTGCCGACCAGTCTCCCTTCTTCTTGTTCTTGCCCACCTTGTAGCCCACTGCAAAAGCGTCACTCTGACCACCTAACTCGTTCCCGCAATTGTGCGCATAGTCGACGAAGGCACTCATCGGGAGACCGAAGGCCTTCCAACTGACCTTGTTTGTCAGGTTCAGGACGTTGAACTCCTCGGCCGTCAGGCGCCCGCCGGATTCGGTGTTGTTCTTGGCCCGAGTGAAATTGTCCTCGTAATGCCCATAATCATAGTATGCCAGTGCGGAAGTCCACTTGACGTTTTTGGTTATCTTCCATGTGCCGCCGACCTGGTAGGCGTGCAGCGTCGCGTCCCCATCATCGGAGTTATGTACAAGCTGAAAGAAGCCAAAGCCCGCAAAAGGCTCGAAGGATCCGAGTCCGGGATATTTGTACACGACCCAGATACCCTCGGGATTCACGTCGCTGTCCCAGATCATATTCGTGTGAACGAAGGGATTCTTCATCTTGCCGCCCACAACCGTAAATCCCTTGAAGGCCTTTGGTTGGTACTTGGCATACGCCAGATCGATCCAAACCTTCTTTTCGCCGAAGTTGCCAGTGAAGGATTGATTGGTGGACGTCGGATCATCACTCGAACCGGTGGCCAATCGAAATCCCACTTCCAACTGCTTGTCCAGCCAGGTCTTCTTGGCGCCAACGCGCAGACGGAACCGCCCGATGTTCTTTTCGGAGTTGCCGCCGGAGTAAGTGGCATAGTGGTACCGAAGGCGCAAATCACCATAGAGCGTAAAATTGTCCAGCCATCCAGGCGCAGTACGTCGGCTGGCATCAGCCTGTGTGTCCTTGATTATTGCCTTAATCTCGTCATGCCGAGCCTTCTTGGCATCTTCGCCATTCAGTTTGGCTTCCAGTTCGGCAATTCTCCGGTCCTGTGCCGCTATCTTCTCACCTTGCGCGATAAGCCGTTGCTCCAGCCGTTTTACCGTCCCCTCTAGCTGTGCCGGAGTAGCGGCATCTGCCACGGGCGCGACAAGCAAGACGACTCCCAGAATGGACAACACCGTTCGAATTTCGCGCATAGACTCACTCCTTTCTTTTTCTACACAGTTTCGAGGTCTCAGAACATGGACGTCGCGCCAACAGGTAAAAGTTATCCAGCCCACACACGAACTGGAAGAATCTTATGCTTGCAACTTGAATCATTTTTAGCAACAAGCGTGCCACGCGATTGAGATAAACGTAAGATATTAGTTGGCAATGGTTTAGTTGCCCGACAGCGCGCGTCGCTGACGCACAGAGTGATGGATTTTCGGCGGGACGTGATCGGCTGGCACGGGCCTACCAGACATACGGAGTTTCATAGAAAGGTGTTACGCGCTATAGACGAGTTTCCGTCGCCCATCAACGAATATCCGTCAGTCGCTTATATTTCGTAGCGGGGCGGCGGGGCGGCGCCCTCCTCCGACTTAGGAGTGTTCAGATCCTTCCCTCCCAGCCTGCTCACCTTGTATTGGAGTGTGGAGCGTGGAATTCTCAGCATCTCAGCCGCGCGGGCCAAGTTTCCCCGAGTCCGGCCCAAGGCCCAGCGAATCAGGCGCGTTTCTACCTCCGAGAGCACGGAGTCCATGTTTATTTGATTTACACCGGACAGAGACACTGACACAGGGCTGGCTGGTCTGCCCATCGGCCGAAACTCTGGAAGGTCGTGCTCATCAAACGAATCCTTTCCCGTCAGAACAATCATCCGTTCCATGATGTTTTCGAGTTCCCGAACGTTTCCTGGCCAAGCGTACTGCTGAAGTTTGCCCATGGCGGTGGGTGAGATCGTCAATTTGCCCCGATTTATCTTTATTGCGAGCTTCTCAAGAAAGTGCTCAACCAACAGCGGAATGTCCTCCAGGCGTTCTCGTAGCGGAGGAATTTCCAACAGAACGACGTTCAAACGATAGTAGAGATCCTCTCGAAACTTCCCCGCAGCCACCATGGCCGGAAGCGGTGTTTTGGTCGCCGCAACCAAGCGAACGTTGATCCGGATAGATTCTTCCCCACCCACGCGTTCAAAGGTTCGCTCCTCCAGGACACGCAGCAACTTTACTTGCACCTCCAACGGGATATCATCGACATCGTCTAGGAAAAGAGTGCCTCCATGAGCCAGTTCGAACCGGCCAATTCTTCGCCTGGTGGCCCCCGTAAACGCCGCAGGCTCGTGCCCGAATAGCTCCGATTCTATAAGATCCCTGGGTAGCGACGCGCAGGATACCCCCACGAAAGGACCTGCAGCCCGATGAGAGGTTTCATGGATTGTGCGTGCGACCAACTCCTTGCCGGTGCCGCTCTCGCCCTCGATGAGAACTGTCGTATCTGTGCCTGCCAGGGCGTGAATGCGTGCCAAGACGGCGCGAATAACCTCAGACTGACCAACGATCCGCCTCTCTACCTCCGGAAGGGCCAGTTGACGCCGCAAGGCCTCATTCTCGTTGGTCAAGTGCTGATACTCCGAGAACCTGTCCAGTTTGAGCAGCAACTCCTCGGTAGCAAAGGGCTTTTGTAGGTAGTCAAATGCCCCAAGCTTCATCGCCTCCACGGCTGTTTCCACGGTCACCTACCCGGGCATAACCATCACCCCCACGTCCGCG
>CAYYOX010000852.1:0-2870 GCA_964473065.1 uncultured Planctomycetaceae bacterium
AAGCCCTCACCCTAACCCTCTCCCAGAGGGAGAGGGGACCAATTTGCAAAAGTCCGGTTAGTTGTACAGGATCGGGGCTTCGCGCCAGTCTTTGTCTTTGTCTTGGGCCCACTCTTTTACGCGTGGTCGGCGCTCGCGCAATCGGACCGACTCGATGCCCAACAGATGGCCGGTCGACTTGGCGTTCTTGCCGATGCACTGAAGCCGGAGCGTGTACTCGCCCGGCTCGGGCCAGAAGTCCAGCAGGTGCCACTCCCAGTCGGAAATGGTCTCGTCGTAACCGTCGATCGGCCCGCCGATCTTCACCCCGTCGAGATACGCCTGATACGTGCCATAGTCGGGCGCCCGGGTGCCTTTGATCAGCAGTCGCCGGGGTGCTTTTTCTTTGACCGTAAACGGAATCTCCACCCAGGCGTCGTCGGCCTGCTCGGGCCGGTAGAGCAGTTGGCCGTCGGGGTAGAAACCCAGGTTGGACTGCACGTGCGCTTCGCCCGGTGCGTGATGTTTCGCATCGGTGAAGGTCTTGGCGGGAAAGATCAGGTCGAGGTTGGGCAGCACGCGCTGCTTGGCGTCCGGCGCCCGGGCGGTGAACGTGGGCGTGCCTGTCTGATACCAGAAGGCCACGCTGGAGAAGTCGTCCTGGCGCTCGTTCCAACTGTGCGTCTTGCCCTCGATGTTCTCGTCCGACGAGATCCATCCCCAATGCTCGATGGTCATTTTGATCGACGTGTTGAAGACGATCGGGTCGTGGATGTGCCAACGGTAGGCGCTGGTGTGTCCGCCGACGATCCCCCATTGATCGAAGTAGGGCGTGCCGAAGTAGGGCGTACTGGTCGTCTTCAGTCCCCAGGCCGAAAGGAAATAGTCCTCGGTGCCCGTTCCCCAGATCGACGCCTTCTCTTCGCCGTCGATGTAGATCTTCTCGTCGCCCTCGCCGAACCAGGAGGGACTGCGCGAGCGGACCGACAGCACGGTGCCCACGTAGTGCCCTTTGCCCTGCGTGTCGAGGAGGACGTAGTCCTGTCCCTGCTTGACCGGGTACTCTTGACGATACTGGGCGTAGAAGTAGGGCGTATCCTTCGGGAGCGAGTCTTTCTTGATCCAGTCGATATTGTAATACAACAGGTTGACGTTCTTGGTCTCGCTCTGGTTGATCAACTCGACGCGGATCGACTTTTTGAACGGCATGTGCCAAAAGCAGTTGTACGAATCGGCATCTTCGACGACCACCGGAACGCTGATCACCTCGCTGCGCTTGCCGAAGCTGTTGGCGAAGAAGTCACCCAAGGGGGCCTCGATGCCGGGCCGTTCGGAGCCGTCGTAGTAGATTCGCAAAAGCATTTCCTGGTGCGTGGCCGAGCCTTCCTTGGCCCAAGTGTGCGGCTCGGGTCCCAGGAACGTGAACCACATGTGCGTGATCACGCCGGGTCCCTCGGCACTGAGCACGACTTTCGTTTCCCCCGGCTTCACGCGAGAATTGTCCCAGTTGCCGTGTGCATAGTCGCCGTTTTCGTCGAGCCCGGCCGAGGTCGACCTCATGCTGCGGCCGCCTTTCGGCTTGGCCAAATCGGCCAGATCGTCGGCCAGCACTCCAGCCACCACGGCCAAGGCAATCGCTAAACAACCAATGAAGCTCTCTCGTCGCATGAGTCAATCCTTTCTCGTGGTGTAATATGGCATTCTGAATCGTGTTCCATTATCTCCGAGTTCTCGCCGTCGTGCAACCCCCGGCAGATCAATCCGGCGGATTTCAGTCGGGCTCACGTCAAGAGCCGATCGAGTTCCCGCGGGTCGTCGGCATCCTGTTTCGACGTCTCGGTCGTGTGGCCCGAGAATTCGTACTCGTACAGCCAGTCGAATGCGGCTGCTTGCACCTGCGATAGATCGATCAACTCCAACTCCGTGCCCGACCAGGTCTGGTTATTCCGCGCGATCAGCGCATCGATCGCATTGACGCGACGGTCGCGGTTGAAGTCGTAGACGTTGTCGATCGCGGCCGGGTCGAAGAAAGGTTGTGGATTCTGGCGTGTCAGCAGCAGGTCGATCGCGTCGACTCGGGCGTCATCCGGAGAATCGCCCGTCTCGCCGATCGCATTGCCAAAGTAGAACACGTCAGGCGCGCCTAAGCCTGTGTCCGTGGTAACCAGAACGGTCACTTCGAGCCACGTGTTGCGTATCGCGCCGTCGTCCCAGGTCAGGACAATCTGGTTGGCCGTTGCGTCGATACTTGCCGGTGCCGGGGCGTCGACCCAATCGTCCGGCGTGTCGTCGCCGCCCAGTTTGAAGGTGAAATCGCCCAAGTCGATCGCCTCCGGATCGACCAGCCCCGAGATGTCGATGATGATCCCATTGATCCCCTTGACGTAGTTGGTGTAGTTGGCAAAGGTCGCTTGCTGACCCGGCCGCAAAGCCGTTTTGTCCGGGGCGATCGTGTTATCGAACGACGAATTGTTGTAAAAGACGTAGCGGTCGGTGACCTCGGCGATCTCTTCCATCACGGCCGCGCCGGGAGTCGGCCCCTGGGGCATCCAACTCGATGCCTCGTTACCCCAGGTGGTTCGGGCGGTGCGGTTCAACGAATCACCGCCGCCGTTGGTCGTTGCGTGCCACGTATTGAGGTAATTGATCTCGTCTTCGATCACGTGGGGCACGTACAGCGGATCATCCGGCGGCGGGACGTCGGGACGCTGAAGCTGGATCCGCTCGCCAAGGTCGCTCAGCGCGTCGTTCGGATTGCCCAGGATCATCACCTCCGAGCCGATGCCGTAGGCCGAGCGGAAGGCATCCAGCGCAACCGTATCGGCCGGGTCGAACGAGACGATCACCAAGGCCTCTTCAGCACCGAGCAGCGTGCCGGGCGCGAAGTCATA
>CAYYOX010000853.1:0-2859 GCA_964473065.1 uncultured Planctomycetaceae bacterium
GCGCATATACCTACGACCCGAGCCTACGTCGCTTAACCGATCTGATCCACGCCCAAGGCGCAACAACCCTATCCGCCTACACCTGGACCTACGACGACACGGGCCGCATCGACCTGTTCGGCACGCCCGAGGGCACCTACGACTACCAGTACGACGCCACGGGCCAACTGATCGACGTGTCGCTCGACGCGGGCGGCGGATTCACCGACTCGGAACATTACGAGTACGACGCGGCCGGCAACCGCACCACCACGGGCCTAACCGGTGCAGAAGTAACCTACGCGACCGGCGACGCCAACCGCATGACGGGCGCGGGCAATTACACCTACGCGCACGACCCGGAAGGCAACACGACCGCCCGCTTCATCGACGTCGACACCGACGGAACCCTTTCCACCGACGACACGAACGTTACCGAATACGAGTGGGACCACCGCAACCGGTTGACCCGGGTAATCTCGCGCGACACCGAAGGCGGCGTTGCGACTCAGGAAGTCCAGTACACGTACGACTATCTGAACCGCTGGGTAGCCCACACAGTGGATCTTGACGGCGACGGTGCCGCCGCATCAACGAGCGAATACTTCGTGTACGATGGTGGCACGCCGGGCAAGGCCGAGCAGCCGGACATTGAAAGTGAGCCCGGGCAGATCGTCCTGCAGCTCGATGAGTCGGGCAATCCAACCCACCGTCACCTCTGGGGCCAAGCGGTTGACCAAATCTTAGCGGATGAAATCGTTGATGACGGTGGTGCCGAGGATGTGCTCTGGACGCTGAGCGATCACCAGAATACGGTCCGCGACCTGGCCGTTTACGACGAGGTGCTCGACCAGACAAGTGTGGTCAACCACATAGGCTATGACGCCTTCGGCAACGTCCTTTCCGAGACCAATGCGGCCGTCGACCACCTCTTCGGCTACACAGGCCGTGCATTTGATGAGACCACGGGGTTGCAAAACAACCTGCATCGGTGGTATGATGCGAGTGTAGGAAGATGGCTGTCCGAGGATCCGATCGGGTTTGGAGGAGGTGACACGAACCTTTATCGAGCCGTTCATAATTCGCCGGCGAACGCGTTGGATCCGAGTGGGTTGGAGGACTTAACAGATGCCCCGTACCTTCAAATAGAGAACGCATTTGGAACGCTTGCGCCCGGCTTTGAAGCTGCTGCCGAGGCAGCCGGGGAACAACTGGGTATCGAAGGATCTGAGAATGCTTGGTCGGAGCTCCACGAGATACGGGAAACGTTTCGAACTGCCCAGAATAATGACATTATCATCTACTATGGTCATGCAGCAGAGAGAGACAGCAAGATTATTGGACTCGCGATGCACTCGGAGGGTGTCCTGTGGCTCGCGAACATTCTTCCCGGTGCCTATGGGGCCTTTGGGGTCGCAGAGCTCTATGGAACGTCGGATATAGTTGATGATATTAAGATGAACCCGGGCTGTCCTGGACTTGTCGTTCTTGCCGGCTGCAAAACACAAGCCATAGCAAACAAGATTCTTGCGAACACACGTACATCGATCGTTGTCTATTCGATTGAGAAGCCGAGAGGCGGGAAAGCAGCTAGATGGGTAGACGTCTTTCTAGAAAACCTTAAGGGCGGAACAAGCGTTGACGACGCCGTTAAGAAAGCTAACAAAGAGACTGGGTTGAAGTTTAAGACCGACTACAAGAACTCGAAGAATCGCAGAAAGCCGCTTGAAGAGGTTATTCCATTGCCACAGGGAGAGTAAGACGCTTCGCACAGAATGAACACTGGCGGCAGAGGTAATCTGTACGCTAACACGAATGCCGAGCATTCACGGGCTTGGGTCAACAGCCGAAGTCACTTGAAGGGAGGACTGAAGCGTGAGAACAACCCGAGACAATCCGTATGCGTCTCCCGAAGTAACTGATTCTCGTAAGTTGGATCGTCGCAAATCGCTTCTGCCGAGGGTTGCACTGATGACCTCCCTCTCGAGTTGTGCTGTGTGGTTTCTTACGCTGGTGGCCAACCAGTACGAATATGCGGAACTTGGCGTCGTGTTTGTCGGCACTATAGCTAGTCCCTCAGCGGCAATTCTTGGGCTTGTAAGCTGCGTCCTATATGGAGGCTGGAGATCGTGGATCGCTCTTCTGCTGGGGATCGGTTCAACTCTGTTTCTCGGTCTGTTGATTTTTTTCTGCTTCGACGCGGGCCTAGGCCCCATTTGGCGGGTCCTTGTGGCCATCGGATGGTTAGACATAGACTACGAGCCGATTCATCTATGGCCCGATCCATGGCATTAGGAAACTGGGGCCGTACGGTCAAAAAACATCAACGAGGCATAACTATCGAGGAACGAGATTACCAGCTACACCAATCAGGAAGGACATCTGATCACCCAGCAAATCGATCCCGACTCGGGGTTGGTCCTGGCGATCACCGAGGTGGTCGGCCAGCAGGACGCGCGGAGCAGCGAAACGGACGACCTGATCACCCTCTTCGACTAGACGAAAAACGGGACAGGTCCGATATTGGCAAGCTAGGCGGCCTGGGACGCTTGAGGCCAGGCCGACGTGACCTTCGACTACGGCTATCAAGGTTCCGACCACGTCGCCACCCGTGTGACGCTCGGTTCGACCGCCGACTACCAAACGGCGTATGCCTACGACGCCTTCGGCCGTCTGATCCGCGTCGAGCAAACCTCTCAGCCCGACGGCAACGCGGTCTCACCCAAGGGCGTCGACTTCACCTACACGCCCGACGGTCTGCCGGAGACGATCACCCGCTACGCCGACGCCGACGGCGACATCAGCACATCGGGCACGCAGACGGTCGCCACGAGCACCTACACTTACGACCCCAGTCTACGCCGCCTAACCGACCTGATC
>CAYYOX010000854.1:0-2848 GCA_964473065.1 uncultured Planctomycetaceae bacterium
CTCGTTTGAATTATGGGAAGCTCGACACAAAGTCGTACAACGACGACAAGAGGGCCGGCTACACGCGCGCCAGGCCGAGCAAGTGGCAGCGCTGGGTTCCGGTGCGGATTCGCGCCATGGTCCGCACGGCCGAGCGTCTGTTCGTGGCCGGTCCGCCCGACGTGCTCAAGAAGGACGACGAGCTGGCCGCCTTCCAAGGCCGCGCCGGCGGCAAACTGCTGACCATCGACCCGATCGACGGCAAGACGCTAAGCCAACTCGACCTGTCAAGCCCGCCCGTGTTCGACGGGCTGATTGCCGCGCAGCGCCATCTCTACATGACCACCCGCGACGGGCGCGTCATCCGCTTTGGCGGTTCCCTATAAAGCCGCGACCGTTGGTCGCGCCCGCTCGTGGTGTGCCGATTCATCGGGGCTGACCGGCTGAATCCTGGAAAAACCGCATGAATGCGGTCACTACGAACGACGTTCCGGGGCGCGACCAACGGTCGCGGCTTTATATGGCATGAACCTTTTGCAGGATGAAGACCGTGTCGGAGATCTCGTTGTCGAGCTTCAACGGGCGGTCGATTTCGTACCAGAAATCGTAGACGTCTCGCAACTGCAACGAGGGAACCTTGGCCAATAGTCGCCGGAACTGGGCGGCCGTGTACATGCGGAATTGGAAGTCGTGACGCAGGCGGACTTCTTTCGATCGGCTGCGGACTAAGAGACTGATGCGAATCGCCTCGAGCCGGCGGCGGCGATCGGTTGTCAGCACCCGCAGCGTGGCGGTCACTTGCGTGCTGGCGTGGCGTTCTCGCCAGCGCTCGATGCAATGCTCCGACGCATCCGGCGGTAGCAGGTGCAGCCCCAGGATATAGATGCCTCCCGGTCGTAAGCTGGCCGCCACGCACTCGAGATGGCGGCGGGCCGTCTCTTCGGTCAGCAGGTGGCGGAAGCTGTTGAACGTGTTGTAGGCCGCATCGACAGGGCGCGGCAATTGGAAGTCGGCCATGTCGGCCTCGAACGTCGTGGCCTGAAGTCGGCGGGCTCTCAAACGACGGCGCAAGTAGTCGAGCGAGGGGCCGCTGAGATCGAAGCCGCTCATCCGGTAGCCGCGCCCGGCCAGCTCGCGGACCAGTCGGCCCGTGCCGCAGGCCGGTTCCAGCAGGCGTCGTGCCGAGAAAGGGCAATACTTCCGGCAGGCCGCTTCAATGAAATCGGCTTCCGGCCGCGTTTCGGACCGGAAGGCCAGATCGTAGTATTGCGGATAGTCGTACCAGCAAGCTTCAATGATCGATTTGGCCACGCGGTGCCTCTTATTTGGCGGAAAGCTCTTCCCCGGCAACGGAACGTCGGGCAAGCCCGACCGCTAAACGTTCGATGGATAGCCTATTATAGCAGGTATTGCCGTCGATTGCCCCCCCTTGTGTTGGGGTGGCGGTCGAGTTGGTTGCCGTGCGGAGCGTCGGTCGGTAACATGGGGGCATGGAGTGTCATTAGAGCAATTACTTGAAAGGGCCATGACTATGAACCGAAAGCAAGTCGTAGCGTTGGCGTTGGTGAGTGCGATCGTTTTTCTCGCAGGGAGCGGGCAAGTGGCCAGTCAAGAGACCGTATCGAGTTCCGAATTCAAAGTGATCGAACGGCTCGATCCGCGTTTCGATGAACTGATTCCCCGCGACGCCGTGTTGGAAAAACTGGCCGGCGGGTTTATATGGTCGGAAGGGCCGGTCTGGATGCCCGAGGGCGAGTTCCTGCTGTTTTCCGACATCCCGCGCAACTCGGTGATGAAGTGGAAGGACGGCCAAGGAATCAGTCTGTTCCTGAAACCGGCCGGCTACACGGGCAGCGAACCGCGTGGCGGCGAGACGGGCTCGAACGGGCTGCTGCGCGACGCCAAGGGTCGCTTGGTGCTCTGCCAACATGGCGACCGCCGCATGGCTCGCTTGGAGAAGGACGGCTCGTTCACTACCCTGGTCGACCGCTACCAGGGCAAGCGGTTCAACAGCCCTAACGATGCCGTGTTCATGTCCAATGGGGATCTCTACTTCACCGATCCGCCTTACGGGCTGGAGAAAGGGGCCGACGATCCGAGTCGCGAGTTGGACTTCTGCGGCGTCTATCGCCTCTCGACCGACGGGAAGCTGACTCTGCTGACCAAGGACATGACTCGGCCCAATGGGATCGGTTTCTCGCCGGACGAAAAGACGCTCTACGTGGCTCAGTCGGATCCGAAGCGGGCCATCTGGATGGCCTTCGATGTCAAAGAAGACGGGACAATCAAGAATGGCCGCGTCTTTCACGATGCGACCGAGTGGCTCAAGCAGCCGCACTTAAAGGGCTTGCCGGACGGGCTGAAGGTCGACCGATCGGGCAACGTGTTCGCCACCGGACCGGGCGGAGTCAGCATATTCGCTCCCGACGGCACCTTGCTAGGCCGCATCAACCCGGGCGTGCCCACCGCCAACTGCGGCTTCGCCCACGACGGCGCGACGCTCTACCTAACCGCCGACGACGACCTCTGCCGAATCCAAACCAAGACCAAGGGGCAGGGGTTTTAGCGACTCGCTAAACGACGATACGAATGTTGCGGGATTGGTTCGGCCAAGAAAATCCGGAGAGACGGCAGCCACTTGTGCTACCGTCTCTACCGGAACCCGTGGAGAGGGGGAGAGAGTTTCAATTCGAGACGACCGCTTAGGTCGATGTCTCGGTATATTCGAATTCCTCGGTCGGCGTGCTTACCGACTGTTGGGTCTTGTCGGTCTTGAACCGGCTAACCAGGCTTTGCAAGGCGGTCGCTTGAGCACCGAGCTCTTCGCTGCTGGAAGCCATTTCTTCGCTTCCGGCGGCTGCCTGCTCGG
>CAYYOX010000855.1:0-2847 GCA_964473065.1 uncultured Planctomycetaceae bacterium
TGAGCGGCCCTCAGTCCCGTGCCGAAAAGAAAGCACGTGCGGCGATCGAGTATATCCACCGCGGCGCATTGGGGAAGATCAAGTACATCACCTCGTTTGCCAACAAGCCGCGCACGCCGATCGGCAATCGCGCCGAGCCGCTGCCGATTCCCGAGCATCTCGATTACGAGTTGTGGTGCGGACCGGCCCGCAAGGAGCCGATCTACCGCGACCGAATCCAGTACGATTGCAGCTTCACCTGGAACATGGGCGACGGCGAATCGTGCAACCAGGGCGTACACGAAATCGACGTGGCACGTTGGGTGCTCGGCGAAGAGAAGCTGCCGCGCCGCGTGATGAGCCTTGGCGGGCGGTTCTGCTTCAACGACGTCGGCGACGTACCCAACACGCAAATCATCTACTACGACTTCCCCTCCGCGCCGGTGCTCTACGAGGTGCACAACATGCGAGCATCGAAGGGCTCCAACGGCGTGCCAAACTTCCGCGGCGTGCGGACGGATACCTGCGTGGACTGTGAGGGCGGCTACGTCATGGTTCGCTCGGGCTTCGTTTGCGACCACGACGGCAAGCGAATCAAGTCGTTCCCGGGCGGCGGCAACCACTTCGAAAACTTCATCCAAGCGGTGCGCAGCGGCCGACGCGAGGATCTGCACGCCGATATCCTCGAAGGGCACCGCTCGACCAGCATCACGCACGCGGGCAACATTTCCTATCGGCTGGGCAGACAGGCCTCGCAGCAGGAAGTCCGCGAGCACGTTCGGGATGTGCCGCTGTTGAGCGAAATGTCCGATCGTTTCCTGACCCATATCAAGGGCCACGAAATCGACGTCGACGCCCAAACGATCACGCTCGGGCCATGGCTCGACATCGATCGGGAAAACGAGTGCTTCCAGGACAACGAGGAAGCCAATCAACTGGTCAAGGGCTCCTATCGCCAGCCATGGGACCTGCCCGAGGTGGGCTGAGAAACAGCGAGTCGGCCCTACTCGGCGACGTAAGTCCTTATCTGCGTGAGAGAAACTCCACGGCCGTCACGTCGCGGCACGACTCGACGACTTGGGCGACTTCGCCCTGCTCGTCGAAGATGGGAACTGCGGTTATTTCCATGACCACCTCGCGGCCTTGATCGTCGAAATGCGTGTGGCGGACCGCCTGGGGTAACTTCGTCGCGAAGACTTGGGCCAAAGGACATGGCTCGCGGAGGCCCTTGCACGGCGCGTCGCGTTTGTGCTTGACTTTGTAACAGGTCAAGCAACTGGAAACGGGATCCTTGCCGCCGCATGCTTGCCGGGCCGCTTCGTTCGCCAGGCAGATATGGTAGTCGCGGTCGATCACCATGATCACATTCGGCATCGCGTCGATGACCGTCTGCAGAAAGGCGCGCGATTGTTTCAACGACTGCTCGGCCTGTTTGCGGTCCGTAATATCCTGGATCAACACGACCAGACTGTCGATCTTGCCATCCGGCCGCCGCAAGCAACGAAGGGACAAGCTCGCATGGACGATGCGGCCGTCCTTGCGAACGAACCGCTTGTCCAACATGAACCCTTTGACGATTCCCGAGAGAACCTGATTCAGTTGGGTCTGTTCGGCGTCACGGTCGTCCGGGTATGTCAGTTCGTCCCAGGTCATGCGCACCAACTCGTCTTCCGTGTACCCGAGCATCTTGCACAGCCGGCGATTGACTTCGATCCAGTCCTTCTCGGGTGACATGACCGCCATGCCGACCAGCCCCAGTTCGAAGTAACCGCGAAATCGTTCTTCACTTTCCAACACCCAACGTTCGGCCTGCGCGCGTTCGGCGACCTCCTCTTTGAGCCTTCGATTCGCTTCTTCGAGCTCGGCCGTTCGCTGAACAACCCGTTGTTGGAACGTATCGCGGGCCTCTTGCAGTTGGAATTCCGTCTGTTTCAGGTCGGTGATGTCCAGAAAGACGCCGTTCCATAAGATACTCCCGTCGGGCATGGCGTGAGGGATGGAGGTTGCCCGAATCCAGATGATCTTGCCACGAGGCGTCTTCAGTCGAATCTCGCGCTGCCACGTGGAAAGGTTCTTGGCCGATTCTTCGATCGAGGCAAAAATCGGCGCCGGGTCGTCTTCATACAACATGCCGGGAAAGAAGGCCGCCGGATCGCGCTGGACATCTTCGGGCGTGATGCCGATGATTCGCGTGATACCTTCGTTGACGTACGGGAATGTGTGCGTACCGTCGGGAAAGCGTTGGTACTGGTAGACCACGCCCGGGATATGAGCCGCCGTATCTCGCGCATGGGTTTGGCTTTCGCGAAGGGCCTCCTCGGTCCGGCGCAGGTTTTCGCCATGTCGACACGCCATGCGCAAGGTCAGTGCGATGCCGGCCAACCCCGCCAGCCACAGGGTCGTGTAAATGCCAATTCGCCGCCGGATTTCCCCCCGATACGACGCCCAGGCATCGGGCCGTTTCCCCGAGGAGTCGCGCCAGTCGGATTGGCTAAGCTGCTTGGCCTGACGGAATTCGTCACCCAACTCCCAGGACAGCGTGGCCCCCAAGACCACGCTCCAAAAGCCCGCCAGGAACCAAGCAGTCCTAAACAGCCGGACCGGCAGAAGACGCCCGCGAGTTGGGTCGTTCATCACAATCGGCTCCACACAGATCGCCCCGGAACAGAGCAAACGGAAAAGCGCCGCCATGCTATTTTTCGTGCAGCAAGGTAGGCGGTCTACCCCGCCGGCTGGGGTGACGATTGCATCATCACGCGCCGGCGGCGGCTAAACGGCTGAACTCCGAAACGGGGAGCTAATTCACGTCCGTAAGCCACCAGATCTGCCGTTTCTCCTGAGCGGCAAGGCGCTAGCCGCCGGTGATGG
>CAYYOX010000856.1:0-2843 GCA_964473065.1 uncultured Planctomycetaceae bacterium
ACCTTCGATCGGGTGTGCCTTCTACTGATGCTCGGAGCCAGTCCCCTTTTTCCACTCCACAATACCGACTTTGTAGCTCTCCTGACCCGATTTGGGAATGGCTGACACACACCACTTGTTGGGCCAGTTGGTCGGAAAGTGACAAATTTTTCAATTCCCGGGTCCTTTACAGGGCTTCATCTGGCCGATAGAATAAGTCGCTTGCCATTAGGTCTCTTTGTCCTGCAGGGGCGCATGGAGGCCGGAAGCCTGGGAACGGAAGGCTGGGGCGTATCTCGGCGGCTTCTTTCTAGCGGTGTGCGGCCGGAAGGAGCGTCGGGTGGGCAGAAGTAGCCCGAAATCGCTTCTCAGGCGACTCTATGGTGGGAATCTGGGTGGTTTGGTCCGTGTGCGACGGCACGACGGGCATCCAATCCGCGAGAACCTTAGTCCAATCATTTTTGGTGATTGATTGATGAAGTTAGCAATTGTCGGAAAAGGCGGCGTCGGAAAAACGACCCTCTCGGCCGCATTGGCCCGACGGATCGCTCGCGACGGCCGGTCGGTCGTGGCCGTGGACGCCGATCCCGACGGCAATCTGGCCGCGGCACTGGGTGTGCCCGAGGCGGCTGTGCCCACGCCCATCGCCGACATGCACGACCTGATCATGGAGCGGACCGACGCCAAGGACGAGGGCGCGGGCCTGATGTTCAAGCTCAACCCCAAAGTCGACGACCTGCCCGAGCAGTTCTCGGTCGACGCCGATGCGGTTCGATTGCTGGTGATGGGCACGGTCGAACTGGGTGGCAAGGGCTGCATGTGTCCCGAGGGGGCCGTGCTGAAAGCCCTCATGCAGCACCTATTGCTGCGCGTGACCGACGATGTCATTCTAGACATGGAAGCCGGGCTGGAACACATGGGCCGCGCTTCGGCCAAGGGGGTCGACGCCATGATCGCCGTGGTCGAACCCGGCATGAGAAGCGTGCAAACGGCCCGACGGATCCAGAAGCTGGCCCAGGATATCGGCATCGGGCGCACACTGCTTGTGATCAACAAGGTTCGCCAGCCGGCTCAACTAGAGAAACTCGAAGCGGCCTTGGGTCAACAGGAGATCCTCGGCGTGCTCCCCTACAGCGACGATGTGGCCAATGCCGACCTGCACGGTCAACCGGTCGACTTGAGCGTGCCCGCCTTCGGCGAAGCAATCGAACAAATAGAAAAGGCGCTCCAGCAGCGGATCGCCGGATGATCCGCGTCGTATTCGCGCAAAACAACATCTAACCTCAACGCTTAATAGCGGAAACCAACACTCAGGAGACAACCATGGCTGACCAGAAGAAGCGTTCGGTCGATCAGGCCACGCTTCAGGTGATCGACGTGGCGACCCAGGCTGGTATCGAGACGGTTTGGGATCGCCTGGAAGCCCAGAAGACACAATGCCGTTTCGGCAAAGAGGGGCTCTGCTGCCGCAACTGCTTCATGGGGCCATGCCGCGTGAACCCCGGTGGCAAAGGGGCCCAAGTGGGGGTCTGCGGCGCCACGGCCGACGCGATCGTGGCACGCAACCTGCTGAAGCACGTCGCCGCCGGAACGGCCGCCCACTCCGACCATGGGCGAGAGATCATCAAGGCCTTGCGTTTGGCCTCCGAGGGCAAGTCCGACGCCTACAAGATCCGCAGCCCCCAAAAACTGCTCGCCTTGGCCCGCGAATATGGCATCGCGACCGACGACCGCAGCGACGGAGAGATCGGCAAGGAACTGGCCGAGTACCTGCTGGGGGAGTTCGGCAAACAGGACGGCCTGTTAGCCAACGTGGAGCGGGCGCCCGAGGAACAACAGAAGAACTGGGAAGCCACCGAGACGGCCCCCCGCGGCGTCGATCGTGAAGTCGTCACCGCCATGCACATGACGACCATGGGCGTCGACGCCGATGCAGAGAATCTGATCCTCTCGTCGGTCCGCACGGCCTTGGCCGACGGCTGGGGCGGATCGATGATCGCCACGGACGTTTCCGACATCCTCTTCGGCAAGCCGCATCCCTTGCGTTCGCGAATGAACCTGGGCGTGCTCAAGGACGATGAAATCAACATCCTGGTCCACGGGCACGAGCCCACGCTCTCCGATGTCCTGGTAGCCGCCACGCAAGATCCCGAACTGGTGGCCGAGGCCGAAGCCAAGGGCGCCAAGGGGATCAATCTGGCGGGCATCTGCTGCACGGCCAACGAGATCCTCATGCGGCACGGCGTCCCGGTGGCCGGCAACTTCCTGCAACAGGAATTGGCCATCACCACGGGTGCGGTCGAGGTGATGCTGGTCGACGTGCAGTGCGTCTTCCCGGCCGTCACCGAGCAGCAGAAATGCTTCCACACGAAGATCATTTCCACCAGTGCCAAGGCCAAGTTCCCCGGTGCGACTCACGTCGAGTTCCACGAGGAAGACGCCATGAAGACGGCCAAGGAGATTATCCGGATCGCAATCGACAATTATGCCAACCGCGACCCGTCCAAGGTCAACATCCCCACGGAACAAGAACCCGTCATTGCCGGGTTCACGACCGACGTGATAGCCGAGATCCTTGGCGGGCGTTATCGCCCCAGCTATCGGCCGTTGAACGACGGCATCCAGGCGGGCCGAGTCCGCGGCGTGGCCGGCGTGGTCGGTTGCAACAACCCGAAAATCGCCCAGGACGAGAGCCACCTGGCGATGGTCAAGGAGTTGATCCGCAACGACGTGCTGGTCGTGCAGACCGGCTGCAGTGCAATCGCTTGCGGCAAGGCAGGCCTGTTGACGCCCGAGGCGGCCAAAACCCATGCCGGCAAGGGGCTCCAAGAGATCTGCGATACGGTCGGCATGCCACCCGTGTT
>CAYYOX010000857.1:0-2840 GCA_964473065.1 uncultured Planctomycetaceae bacterium
CCGGGCGCAGCGCGGTCGCACGTGCCTGCCTCGAGTCGGCAGGGAAGCAGGTTCCCGTCGGACTGGAACTGCGTATTCCCCCCACCTGGCCGCTGACCTTCGAGGTTCCCGCTCGAGGGCCGTTCCCCTTCAAGCCAGACGCACTCACCGTTCGCAGCCTCGGCAAGTAGTGGGAATAACGTGGATACGATGCCAAAGACAAGTGAGCTTTTCGTGCTTAGAGTGGTTCGTCGAGTAGACATCAAGTGGTCTCCTTTCGTAAATCACGATTCCTGTAAGGCTTGTCGATTCTGTCGTGTCCAGCGGAAAAAGGGCACTTTCCGCGCGCCGGATCGATCTACCTCTGCACAACCGGCGTCAACATGCCGATCCGCCATGGAAACTGACCATAACCTTTCCCGGCCTTGTCCTTGTCCAACATACCCTGAAAAATAAACCTCAGATTGCCCGGATCGACCGTCAGCGTCTGGTCGTATCCGTCGCGGATGAGTTCACCGTGGCTGACGTTGTCGGTCCACCGTTTTACACCGCGAGCCGGGCGGATGTTCTTCCATCCGGCAAAAGGTCTCTCTGCCGTGTCGGCCACCGGCGTCCACTCGCCGTCCAGGCGATCGGCCAAATAGGCCTTGTAGAAGCGCCGACCGTCCTCCTCGATGATCGTCAGATACTTATCCGTACCTTTGAGCTTGTAAGTATGGCTGGCCTCGAAGATCTTGGCCCCAAGGGCAAGTTCGCAATGATCGAAACCGCTGGGGAAATCCTTCAAGTTGGTCCACAGCCGCCACATCCGGCCGTCCAGGCTGGTGAGGAACAGGTAGGCGCGCCGGTCGTCGCAGATAATCCAGTAATCGAGCCCTCCGACCTGGCGCGGGTCCTTCTGGCCACCGTCAAGGATCGGTCTGGCTTGCGTCCACGAGTTCGTCTCGGCGATCGTGCTGGTCGTGGAGTAGGCGACCCACATGTGCTTTGCGCCGGGCACGTCCATCTGATAGATCAGATACCATTTCTTATGCGGGGAGAAGTAGAACACCTGTGGGGCGCAGTAGTAGTCGCTCTCGCTGACCTTCAGGATGGTGCGCCGGGACCTGTCGGCATCTTCCCATCTCTCGAACGAGCAGTACTCGATAGCCGATCTGCCCGCTAGCTTGACCGTCATGAAGACGTGCCACTTCCCGCCGTGAAAGACCACGGTCGGATCCTTCTGTGCCCGGCTGGGATCACGGTCTCGCTTCTCGGGGGCGATCAGCGGCGCGCTGTACTCCCACATCGCGGGGACTCGCAAAGCGGCCGTCTGGGCCCGATCTTGCGACGGCGGCTCTTCAGGCTGGCTCGCGTATACTGCGGAGCCGATCAGGACCGAAGCCGCTGCCAGAATCGTACCGCGAATGACGTACTGCATAACGATCTACCTCCCTTTCGTTCAGAACATCGAAACTGACGCCGGATCTCTTCCTTGGGCGGGGAATCCAGAGTGAAAGCAGTATACAGGATTCTCTTCGCCGTAGCGAGCAATGCACGTCTTGGATTACTTTTTCCATATACAGCGGTAGTTGAAGCGGCGGTTAGGGGTACTGTCGCCGTTGACACAAAGTGAAATCGGGGCTTTCAGGTCGAGGATTAAAGGGGACGGGAGTTTTTTGCCTTCCGCAAACATCGTGGCATGCCCCAAACCGACCAGTTCCTCATCCACCTGTCAAGATTAAAGACTCCCGACCCCTTTGTTCAGCAAGAATCTGCTCGGAAGCCGCTCTCACAGTTTGCTACCCAATCAAACATAGAACTCATTGCTTTACGTCTGGACGCCGGCTATACTCGATCTTGGCTATTACGGTATCCGCACGGAAGACACACCGACCGCAATCCTCCTGCCGATAAATGGGGCGGTGCGAGCTAAACCACGTGCAAGCGATGGACGGAGGTTCCTTCATGCAAAGCCGCGTTGGAAGCAACAGATTGATCGAACTCTGGTCGGCGGACCTTCGCGTCCTGCTGATGTTTTGCCTCTGTATGGCCTTGGCGATCGTGACGCCGGCACTCTCCGAGACGACGGATAGCGATTCGGTTGACCTTCGAGGGGTCTTCGAACGCTGGGAACTGCCGCCGCAGGCACAAGGCGGCCGGCCTACTTGTTCCGTGTTTACGGTCACCGGCGCGATCGAGTTTGCCCTGGCCGAGAAACAACATCACGGCACGCGGCTGAGCGTCGAGTTCTTGAATTGGGCCTCGAATGCGAGAATCGGAAAGCCGGCCGACGGTGGTTTCTTTTCCGATCTGTGGAAAGGTTTTCGGTCGCACGGTATTTGCCCGGAGGACGACATGCCGTACCTTGCGACTTTCGATCCCTCGCAGAAGCCGTCGAGCGCGGCCCTGGAGCACGCCCGGCAGATCCAAGAGGCCGGACTGCGGTTGCATTGGATCAAGCGATGGAATCCTCACAAGGGCTTGAGCGAAGAGCAATTCGTTGCCGTAAAGGAAACATTGCGGCGTTGGCCGGTCTGCGGCGGGTTCCTCTGGCCGAAGAACGCAAAATGGACCGATGGCGTGCTGCAGATGGCTCCCCGGCAAGGAGTCCGCGACGGACACAGCGTGTTGCTGGTCGGTTTCCGCGACGACCCCAAGCAGCCCGGCGGCGGCGTGTTCCTGGTGCGAAACTCGAGTAAAGGGCACAGTGACGGGGCAATGAGTTATGAATATGTGCGAGCCTATATGAACGATGCCGTATGGGTTGACTACGACGGGGCCGAGTCGTCACCTTGAAACACAGGTACTTCAGAAAACTGATTGGTCATTAACTGGACTTTTGCAAAATGCAGATTCAACCTCCCCTCTCCCTTTGGGAG
>CAYYOX010000858.1:0-2832 GCA_964473065.1 uncultured Planctomycetaceae bacterium
CTCGGGAACGGTAACGACCGCCAAGCCTTCGTAATAGGCGCCGGTAGTGCTTCCGACGTCGATCGACACCTCGGAGAGCCCGCTGACTGTGCCCAGCCACGCCAGCTTGGCCGTTCCGCCGGAGGGCCACGCTTCGATGGTACTATCGATGTCCCAGTCGTCTGTCGCGTACGTCAGGAGCTCACCGTCCGAAAGGGCCGCTTGAACTCCGAGGGGAATGTTGTAGTAGGTCAGGTAGACGTCGTAGGTCTCGGCCGGATTCAGGCCGCTGGCCGTCGTGGTGATCACCGGAGCGGGAGTTCCGCCGAGCGGGTCGTCGCTGGAGAAGAGCGAGGTACCGCCGGGCACGCCATTTGCGTCCAATCCTCCGTTCCAACCGTGGGCCGCATCGTTATGATCCCACAGTCCGTCTTCCGCGTCAACGGGCGGATCCGCAATCCAGTCGTCGGGCGAGCCGGTCGCCTTGTTGACCGTATTGCCGCCGACGCCGAACATGGCGTCGGCGTAGATGGCCCCGGACGCGAGGAGGTTGAGGATGCGTTGGGCCAGAACGATGCTCAGCTGCCCGCCGGCCATCTCGATGGAGGTGGAACCGCCCAGCGGATCGGTGCCGGCGAGGCTCAGCGTGCCTTGGGCGACCTTCAGCGTGGTGCCGGCGGCGCTGACTGCTCCGTCCGGCTCGTTGATCATCGAGAGCGTGCCGCTGCCGCTCTTGGTGAAGGTCCCGCCGATGCCCTGGTTGTCGAAGCCGTCGATATCCAGGGTCCCTTGGGTTCTGACGGTCACGTCGGCGGGCGCAGCGCCGCCGATTTCCATTTGGGCGATCGACCCGCCGGCAACGTCCAGCGTGGCGCCGTCGCGCAGGGTCATCGTGCTACCCGACTGCATATCGAGGGACTCGGCAATGGTGAGCGTTTGGTCGTTGCCGATGATCACTCCGCCGCCGGTGGCGGTGAGGGTTTTCGCTGCGGCGCCCGGTGCGGCGACCGTGGCCGTGCCGGAGTGGATTTCAGCCTTGTCGACGATCGTGGGAATTTGATTCAGGTCGCCGCCCTCCCAGTGCGAGTCGCCGCCGGGAGCATCTGCCCAATTGCTGTTGGTGGTGTCCCAGATCAAAGTCAAGAGGCGCTCGAGAAACAAGCCATCGTAATAGGAGGAGCCGGTGCTTGCGACGTCGATCCCCACCTCGGACACGCCGGTGACTGTGCCCAGCAGCGCCAGTTTGGCAGTATGCGCGTCCTCATTCGGGATGCCGCTATCGATGTCCCAGTTATCCAGGTACGTCTCGAGCGTCTCTCCGGAAAGGGCCGCCTGAACTCCCGTGGGAATATCGTAGTAGGTCAGGTAGACGTTGTAGGTCTCGCCGGGATCCAAGCCGGTGGCCGTGGTGGTGATCATCGGAGCGGGAGTTAGGCCGGCCGGGTCGTCGCTGGAGTAGAACGAGGTGCCGCCGGTTTCCCCATCTGCGGTCAGTCCGCCGTTCCAATCGGCCGTGTTGTGATCCCACCTGAGGTCGTCCACGGCCCCGCTGGGTGGATCTTGGACCCAACTGCTGGGGTCTCCGGTGATACTGTCGACCGTGTTCCCGGCTGCGCCGAAGCTGGCGTCGGCGTAGATCGACCCGGCTGCAAAGCCGTCCAAGATGCTTGGCGGCGCCATCACGATGTCGACCAGCAGGCCCTCGTAGTAGCTGAAGCCATTGCTTCCGACATCGATCGCCACCTCGGTCACACCGCTGACTTCGCCCAGCAGGGCCAGTTTGACATTACCGTCGTCAAGGTTAGATCCAACGACGCCCGTATCGATGGAATAGTTTCCCGCGTAGTTGTTGAGCGAATCGCCCGAAAGGGCCGCGTTGACTCCGAGCCCAGCATTGTAGTAAGCCATGTAGACGTTGTAGGTCAGCCCGGAATTCAGGCCGAGGGCCGTGGTGGTGATCATCGGGGCGGGCGTTGCGCCGGCCGGGTCGTCGTTGGAGAAGATACAGCTCCCGCCGGGCGTCCCGAATTGATCGATCCCCCCATTCCATGCCGACGTGAGGTGATCCCACTTGAGGTCGGTTTCGTCCCCGACGGGTGGATCTGCATCTACGATCCAGGTGTCGGGGTCTCCGGTCAGACTGTCGACCGTATTCCCGCCCAGGCCCCACAGGGCGTCGGCGTAGATCGCCTCGGCCGACATACCATCCAAGATGCTTTGCGCCGAAGCGGCCGAGGTCATCGTCAGGCCGAGCAGGAGGCTGGCTCCTAGGGTCAAACACGTGCGTAGTGTGTTGAACTCTCTCATCTCCGTTTCCTCCTAATCCGAATGTGACCGACCGTGTGCGGGAATCGCACAAGGTACGAATTCCGATGCCAAAGCCCCCGCGGATCCCACCGACGCAGTCGGCGGGCTTTTCAAAGGGGAGAAGCCGAAGAGAGGCAAGAAACCACTTCCCTCTCTTCTTTTTCCCCTTTTCCTTCTTTCCCCTTTTTCCTTTCCTTCCTACTTACGGCGGCGCCATCCATAAACCAACAGGCCCAGCAGGCCGCTGAAGGCCAGGATCAGGGTCGACGGCTCGGGAATGACAACGACCGCCAAGCCTTCGTAATAGGAGCTGCCGGTGCTTCCGACATCGATCCCCACCTCGGACACGCCGGTGACTGTGCCCAGCCATGCCAGTTTGACACTGCCAAGCCCGGGATCTCCGACAACGCCAGAATCGATGTCCCAGTTATCCCAGTACGTCTCGAGCGTCTCTCCCGAAAGGGCCGCGTTGACGCCCCCATTACTGTAGTAGGTCAGGTAGACGTTGTAGGTCTCGCCGGGATCCAAGCCGGTGGCCGTGGTGGT
>CAYYOX010000859.1:0-2830 GCA_964473065.1 uncultured Planctomycetaceae bacterium
TCGGAGAAACACTGGTTGCAGAAGAGTGCGCCAGCGTCCGGGTCGATCAAACGGAATCGGTCGGTGCCGCCGCATTTTGGGCACGGGTGGTGGCTGCCATCGAGAAGGTCGGCAGAAACGCCGCCTATCGCGGCGAGGAGTTCCGGCCAGTGTTTGGAAGCGTTTCGCTTGACAGTTGCGGCATCATGCCGCCGCGTTTTGGTGGTACTCATTGTGTTTCCCCCTCACTATTCAGTCGGTTTCGCAGGTCCATCGCGCACTCATGCAGCGAGTCTAGGACGGCGTTTTCGTCATCGCCGAACGGCGCGATTGTGGCCGCTGCCATTTCTGCCTGGATGATCAGTTTCCTCGCATCGCCTTCCAGCAGTGGATCAGGAATCTTGTGCATCCCTGCCCCCTTCCTTTTGCGCCTCAATCCATGCCGTCAAGTCGGCAATATGATAGAGCACGCGCGTACCGATCCGAACGCAAGGCAGATCGCCTCGGGGTTGGGTGCGAGTCCAGAGGCTTTTCTCGCAAATCGAAAGCGCCTCTGCCGCCTCTCTCGCGGACAGTAGCATTTTGGGTGTTGACGGGGAGTTATTCATTTTGGCCCCCTTTCGCCGCCTCGGCTTGCTGGCTCAACCAAGCTCGAAGCTCGGCCGTAGGGTACAAAACTGTCCGGCCAACCTTCACAGAAGGAATATGACCGTCATGGGTCAATTGCCATAGCTTGCGAGGTGAGATCCCCAGGGCTTTCGCCGCTTCGCGGGGCCGCAGTGCCATGGCCGGTATCGATTGAACATTTTCTGTCTTCATAACCACGTGCTCCAAAGAATCGCGTGCCGCGAAGTGCGGCCTGCATACCGACAATCCTAGGGAAACAAGAAAAGCCGTATGTGTGAAAAGACAGTGGCCCGACAAATGTCGGACCGCATTTATCGGCAATTCGCGGCAAAGAATCGCGAAAAAAACTTTGGCCCGACAGTGGACCGACAATCGTCAGCCCGACTTCGGATCCTTGTACGCCTCTGCCAGAGCCTTAATGGCGGGCGAGTTCTCGCGGTAAAGAAATAGGGGATCATTCGGCCGCCGGGAGCTAACTTCTCGCCAACAGCCATCAGCCAGTTTGAGCCGCATTCGCTGCAACTGTCGAACGAATGCGCTGGATCGCGAAGGGTGAACGTTCAAGGCTTTGGCGAGTTCTGCACCGCCAAGAAATCTGGTAAGTTCTTCCGGCTGGTTGCTTCCGTTCTCGGCTGGTGGGTCTGCCGCTTTGGATTGTTCACTGCCGGGCGGGATGCTTGGTTCAGTTTTGCCTCCCTCATAGCTGGCCGGGTCAGGTTCCGGGGGAGTGGCGTTTCGCTCGCGTTTCTTTATCGTTGACCCCGCCTTGTCGCCCGCAGCCGCCTCAAACTGTTTGCCACCGGGCCGCGTCTCCGATTTTTCGCCGCCGGATGGCGATGGCCCGCCCTCACGCGGCGACGAACTGCCGCGCGGCATTAGACCGTTCATTGCCAGCGTGTATTCTTGACGGGCAAGGGCCGCCAGTTCGTCCAGATCTATCTCTGCGACTTTAGCGAGGATTTCGACGACAGCCTCCCAGTCCCAAACCCCTGGATCACCAAACAACGGCAGCGCCGTGGTTCTTTCCCCAATACGACTTATCAAACCATGGGCACAGGTTTCGCTCATCCCCCAAGCAGACGCTATCCCGTTACCCGTAGCCTCCGCGACCTGCGTCAGTCTCGCGTGAATCCGCGGCAAGATTCGCTTGAGCTTGTATACGTTTTTGTCAAGAAATGCGAAGGATTGTGTGAATCTGGCAATTTGTTCTCCGGTGGGTTCGGTTCCCATCAGTGTGGCCTCAGCGCAGAGCCCCCGCAAGAAGATAACCACGTTTTCTGCCGCTTTGTGCCCGTCAAGGAAGTCGGCCGACTCTTCCCTGTCAACACGGGGGACATCGTCGGACATCGAGAGATCTTCTCCTTTTACGCCGGGCCGATTTGGGACCTCTTCGCCATCGGGTTGCAGTTGCTCGTTGTATGCCAATATCTCTTGCAGCTTCCGACGGTTCTCGCGTTCGGCAGGTTCGGATTGCAACCGCGACAACCGCAAGGGCGTTTTCAGGTATGCTCGCAGCCGGACCAGATCGTCACCGAACAGCTTGGGCGGTTCGGTCGCTTCCAGTAGTTGCGGGATCAGATGTTGGCCATTTTCAAAGACAAATCGGCTTTGAATACCCGCCTCGATAGCTTGCAGGGCCATCATCGCCCGATCCAGCGTTGCCGTCAGAACCGGATGGTCCGGTAGCCGCCGCGCACTGTGGTCTTCGTGCCAGGCTGCTACCGCTGAGTAGATGTCCTGGAGTGGCGCGGGGTCCAGCTTCGGGTATCGGGTCGTGATTTGGCCAACCAGATACGTTGTGTTTGAATAGAACATCGTGGGCAGACCCCAGCCCCGCCCCGAAACAAGTCGAGCGTAAACGTGGTCGGGCATCGGGTCTGGGGGATTTTCCGTTGCGGCACGCCAGCCTTCGATGTCCATAACTTGATCGGCCGCAGTCTCCTTCCAATGTTCGATGATCTGCTGTAGCAGCGCGTCATCTTCATGCAGGAATCGAGGCATCGTCTCACTTGCCTTTCTTCGGGCCGATTCGCGCGGGCCGTGGTCGGCAAGTGTTAACCAACGCGCCCGCGTGAATCGTTCGCCGGGGATCAACCGGCTGCCCATAATAATCGAAGGTCACTCCATAGCCCGAATCCGGGCACTTATTGTCGGCCATTAGGCCTAGCTTGTCCAGGCAGTCCCGGTTGCTCCAGCAAAACACGCCAAATCGGTCCTTCTTGCC
>CAYYOX010000860.1:0-2821 GCA_964473065.1 uncultured Planctomycetaceae bacterium
CACAAGGACAGCACACAAAGAGCCCGCTATCGGCTAAGCAGCTCCGCGTCGCCGTAGCCCAAATCCCCGTGGTCGCCGACATCGGGGCCAACATCGAAACGATCACCAGGGCAATCGACCGTGCCGTCGCCGAAAAAGCCGAAGTCTTGCCGACCCCGGAGGGTTCATTGAGCGGCTACACACACAAGTTTGACCAGGTGCGGGTCGAGGCAGGCCTGAAGAAACTCGTCGCCAAGGCCAGTTCCGTCGATCTGGCCCTGGCCCTGGGAACCTGCTTCGTCGAGCCGGACGATGGGCGATGCTACAACCAAGTTCGATTCTATAACGCCGACGGGAAGTTCCTCGGATTTCACGCCAAGATCCTTCGTTGCGGCACCATGACCAAGCCGACCCAGGGTGAAATCAATCACTACGCAGCACGCCCGCTGAGAACGTTCCAACTCAAGGGGATTACCGTCGGCGCCCTGATCTGCAACGACATGTGGGCCAACCCGGGCTGCACCCCGATGCCCGATCCGCATCTCAGCCAGCAACTGGTCCAGCGGGGTGCAAAGATCATCTTCCAGGCGGTCAACGGCGGCCGCGACGGCAGCGCGTGGTCGCGGGAGGTCTACTGGCCGTTCCACGAAACCAACCTCCGCATTCGTGCCCAAACCGGCAAGGTCTGGATCGTCACGACCGACAACTGCCATCCCGCCGATATCCCCTGCTCCGCACCCTCGGGAGTCCTCAAGCCCGACGGCAATTGGGCCGTCAAAACGCCCGATCAGGGAGAGCAAATGGTCGTTTACACGATCGAGTTGGACTGATAAACATCCCCGGCAAAGCCAGGCTGGTATTCCCGAAAGTCGGCCGACATGGTATCCTCGCCATGTTCGCGTGATGAAGCATTTACACCCCGATTCGACAAGGAGCCGCCCATGTCACCCTCCGACGCACCGCAACCCCCGGAACTCAGTCCGCGGGAACTCAAGGCGGCGATGAAGGCTTTTCGAAAGCGATTGAAGCTGACCTGCCTGGACGACCAATCGCGAATCGGCGTAGGCCCGATGAGCAGCGGCCGCGAGTCGGGCATCGTCGGCATCACGCCCCCGGACCAGTTTCCGACGGCCATCTGGGAGGAACTCGTCCGCCAGGGCAAGCTCAAAAACTCCGGCAGCGGGCAGTACGAGTTGGTGTAACCTCAGCCGCTTGCGGCTTTGCAATGCGCCATCTCACGCACTGCCCTAAACCTCGATCGCGTATTCCGCCCGCTGCTTGCGAGTACGCAACGCACTGGCCTCCGCGTCGCCGACAAAATCCTCCTTGGCCGGGTCCCACCGCAGCTTGCGCTTAAGCAGAATCGCCAAGTTGCAGAGGTGGCACGCGGTCATCGTGCGGTGATGCGTGAAGGGATCGGAAATCGTGAACTTCCGTTGCTTCAGGCATTCGAAGAAGTGCCGCATGTGGTCGCCCGGCTTCATGCCGAGGTAGAGCTTGACCACTTCCTCGTCGAGCCATTGCTTCTCAGCCTGCGAGAGCTCTTCGATCGGCTTGCCGGTCAGGCGGCCGCGGTTGACGAAGATCTTGCCGTCTTCCCCCTCGAACCAGACGCCGTTGTCCGGTCCGTGTTGAACGATCATCTGGTTGCCGTTCTCGTAAGTCGACTTGATCTTGAACTGCGTGGCCGTGTTGTAGCCGTTGGGTAGCTCGAGTTCGCCGTTGAGAAACGCCGTCGCGTCGAAGTCGGCCGGCATGAGCTTGGGGAATTCAGCCGTTCCCTCGATCTCGACGGGGCCGGAATTCTCGTAGCCGAGCCCCCATTGGGCGATGTCGATATGATGGGCGCCCCAGTCGGTCATCTTGCCGCCGGAGTACTCATACCACCAGCGGAAATTGCCGTGGCAACGCTCGCGTGTATAGGGAACCTGCGGCGCCTGGCCCAGCCAGTAGTCCCAATCCAACTTCGCGGGGACATCCTTGATCTCGAACGGCTTGTCGCAGCCCGGCCCGCCGCCGATCGAGCAGGTGGCCGTCAGCTTCTTACCCAACCGCCCGCTGCGTGCCAGCACGACCGCCTTGAGGAACATGGCCCTGTTCTCGCTGCGCTGCTGCGTGCCGACGTGCAGGATCTTGCCCGTCTCTTTGACGACTTTGCAGATCTGCCGGCCCTCTTCGATCGTCAGCGTCAACGGCTTCTGGCACTGCACGTCCTTGCCTGCCTTCAGGGCGTCGATCACAATCCGCGTGTGCCAGTGGTCAGGCGTGCCGATCATGACCACGTCGATGTCGTCGCGCTCGAGCAGCTTGCGGTAGTCGCCATAGATGTCGGGTTTCTTCTTGAGGTTCTTTTCACACCACGCCGCGGCACGCTCGGCATGACTGCGATCCACATCACAACAGGCCACCATGTTGGCAAACCGTGACGCACTTCGCCCATCGCCGCTACCCATCCCGCCCACGCCGATCGATGCCGCGTTGAGACGATCGTTCTTGTCCTCGGCCTTGGCATACGAACTGCTCCAGACATACGGCACAACGCCGCCGCCAACAGCCGCCGACATCTTCAGAAAATCGCGACGGGTCGCTGGGGTACGGTCCATGAAAGGCCTCCTAAGTAAGCATCGGGCACGGAAGGTTAAGTCAACGTAATCGGCAAGGCCGCCGCAGCCTCTACAGTATATCGGGCAGAATCGGAGAACGCCACGGGAGCGAAAGCAGGGGGTGTCAGGAAAAAGTCTCAGAAAATAACCAAATTCCAATGACCAATGAACAAACCGTATTGCACATTGTTCATTGTTCATTGTTCATTGTTCATTGTTCATTGTTCATTGTTCATTGT
>CAYYOX010000861.1:0-2815 GCA_964473065.1 uncultured Planctomycetaceae bacterium
ATCGATGATTTGCCAGGTTTCTCGACTCAGATGGATGGGCTCCAGCGGATTGAATAAGATGGCCAGGAATATAAACAGCGACGCAGCTCCATACCGCTTCCAGTGTGAGCCGCAATACGCTGTGAACACAGCAGCAGCACAAACTACCCATCGCAGCAGCCTGTAATATACATACGGCCATTTGCCGAGTGCTCCCAGCAGCATCGCTGCCGGTATGATGCACGGAACCAGATGAGGCCGGGCGGATACAAACCCGGTTCTTTTCACAACAATCTCTTGCCTCTTGGTCATCCTGTTTTTCCTTATCTTTTGGCGCCCCGCCGCGGCCACGGCACCCGCCCGAACTGCAACAACTAGTCAGAAAACCACCTCCTCGGCGATACACGCCTTGTCTGGACTCTGGATGTCGAAGACTCGCTTCCGGACGAGCTCCCTGGGCTTAAGGGGAAAAGGCAGCAGAACACTAAATTGTCCAAAGCGCGGTCGGATCGTCGAACAGCAGGACCGCAGATTCGATGATCTGCCCTCGAGAAAGCCAATCCAGCAATCGTCGTTAACATATCCGAGCAATCGTTTATCGGGCACTCGTACTTTCCACTCGACGGGCTTGCACCTCTCGTAATGGGGGAAGCCCCTAGCATGTTCAACGGCCCACAAGAACTGATTCTCGCCAACTACTGCCGCAAGTGCCGAACATTTATGAGGATAATCTGGAAATTTACCCTTGTATGGCGAAAGGTTGTGATCCACTCGCCCTTTGGTTAGGTCGTCAAACTCAACGCCCTGTCGTGTTAGAAAATCTGGCATTGGTTCTCCAGCAACTCCCCGCTCAGTTGCGAGTAACCCGCGTGGACACGATTGTGTTACGTCCTCAATTCTTCACAAGGGAGACAACCAGCCACAGGACAATCACGACGAGCAGAATGACATACTTCGTTGTCTTACTGAAGGCGAACTTGTGGCCGAGGATGCGGTTCTTTTTTGCCTTGGCCACCAACGCATAGATCGGGGCGGCAAATATGACAGTCAATGCTCCAACAATTATTGTCTCTGACAGCGACATCCTTAGATCTCCTGAAGGCACATTAGGGGCCAGGGCGACCAATAAATAAGAGAGCCGCCAGCGTTCACTTCGCTCGTTTGAGAGTGTCGCAGTTCTCCTGTCAGTGCGAACGCTTGGTCAGACCAAGTTTAAGTTGTAGATGCTGCTTCGGTTCTCTTGCGTGCCTTTTTCTCAAAGACCGGGCACAGGCATACCTCCCCCGAGCCCGAGATTTACCGCATTCATCTTATCGACCATCAGGGCATGCCCCTTAGCGATCATTTCGACGCCTTCATTGACCACATGGCCAGCAAGGGCACGACGCCCGATCACCGCAAGACTTCCGCGCGCCTACCTCGACCGGCTGAGCAGCCCGCAAAGGACTGAGTTCTCTGACAGCCCCCCTCACACCTGGGGGCGGGAGAGCTAATCTTCCGCGCCGACCGGGACGATCAAAAAAACCAAGAAAGGCAAACAGCCTGGTTAGCGCCCCTCTATTTCCATCTGGCGGTCCCTTGCGGCCGACGGAACCAGTAGCTAAGATCGCCGGATGATCAGGGCCTGTTGAGTTGCCCAAGTGCGGTAACTCTTACTTCCAGCGCCCGCTACAGGGGAGGTACGGTTACGTGGCTAGACACACGAGCAATGACAATGTGACCCGTGGCGAGTTCCATCCGATTCGAGTTCATGTCGGCGGTGGTCTTCCAAGCGCAAGGGACCTGCAATACCTTCTCGCGATTCTGGAGACTTCGCTTGCTTGGTCCCCAATTGCACTCGCCTCGGAGCAACTCCAGAAGGCTCAGAGTGTTCCCTACAGTGATAAGAAGAGGGACAAAGCGCAAGCGCGTGCGAGAGCGTTGCGCGAGGCGCTGGCTCCGCTGCACAAATCTTTTGAAGAGCATCTGACGCGGAAATACAGGGAAGTGATCCTGGAGGCGGGAGCTTGGCCAGTTTACCCGTACCCGCACGATATGCGAGAACTGCCCTCCGTGCTTGGGCACATCGCCGAGCTTCGCGAGAAAGAGCCCTTTCTGCGTGAGGAGATACAGCGTCTCTTGGCGAGGCTGTTCGAACACGAAGAACGCTACGATCCGCAGACGCGCATCAGAAGAATCATCCAACGATGGTCCCTTACAGGTTCAGATTTCAATGTTCAGGATTTCGCCGAGTGGGTGGCTGACCAGTTCGGCAGGCATCTCTTGCAAACACAGAGAATAGAGCCAGATGCGAGCATCGAGCTCCTCTTTGACGCTGCGGCCATCGCGGCAATCATCTACTGTCAGGGCTATCCCCCCTTCAAGGACATCGTGGTATACGCGGCGGGAGTACTGCGAGCGTACATAGGGACGGCTAAGCAACCGTCGCCCAAGCCGGAGATGAAGCCACCACGGCTTACTCCTTCCATGCTTCAGTTCATGGGACAGTATGACGAAGTCCGCCTTGACTGGGACGGCAAGGAAGCCCGTCTGTCGCTTGACCTCAAGAAGAACAACCCATAGGCCAGAGCGCCGAATGTGCTCCCGCTCCGGAACACTCTCGTTCGACGACGCTTTCCAGACCGCTCAAGCTTCGCTCAGGCCCGCGCCGGAAGTGCTCGCAAATGGCCAGCACGTCGTTGCGCAGCTGGCGCCGGGAGAGGTAATCTTCCGCGCCGACCCGGACGATCAAAAAAAACCAAGAAAGGCAAACAGCCTGGTTAGCGCTCCTCGAATCCCCGAAAGGCGGAAAGCATCAGTGCCACCGGCGACGACCACAAGCTGCCACACCAACGGC
>CAYYOX010000862.1:0-2811 GCA_964473065.1 uncultured Planctomycetaceae bacterium
GGGTGGGCAGATGCCGACCGTAGCTGACATGGGAAAACCGCCGGTGGTTGATTTACGCACAAATAACGGTGTGCTGATGGATACATCTCTAGTTGGAATACGCAGAGTGTGCAAAACCGAACATCACGTACTGTTGATAGGTGCCGTGGAAAAAAGGGACATGCACCGAGCCGGAGAGATTTCCGGCGGGTTTAGCATCTATTCATGTCCATAAAACCGACTTTGCGGTATTCCTGGAAGAATCGCCCAAGCGCTGGACATGGGGGTGGCTTTGTGCTAAAATGGCACCTGCTAGCAGCTTGGAATTGAGGGGAAGGCAAACCAATGTTAAGCCTGTTAGGTTTCCGAAGATACTCGCACAAAAGGCGAAATATCGCGTCTAGCTCATTGCACCCGAGATTCGAGCGGTTGGAGGATCGCGCGCTGTTGAGCGTCGGCGGGTTCGACTTGGCCGATCTCTCTGAGCTGGGTGAATTCTCTGTGGACGAATCGGGCAACGTCTTTATCGCCGATCCCCCGCCCGACCCGCAGCGGCTGGCCGCCGAGACGAAAGCCACGGTCATCGAGGAGGCGCCGGCGCCGCTGGAGGAGACCTTCCTGCTTCACAGCAATCCGGGCGCGAGCAAGGTGATTCATATCGACTTCGACGGGCACGGCGGCGATCCGGCCTACGACTTCGACGGCAATCCGGGTAGCTTCAGCGATGCCGAGTTGGCGGAAATCCAGAGGACCTGGGAGCAGGTGTCCGAGGACTTCCTGCCGTTCGACGTCGACGTGACCACCGAAGATCCCGGCGATGCCGCTCTGCGAAGGACCAGCGCGGGCGATCAATACTACGGGCAGCGCGTCGTCATTAGTGCCTTCGACAACGACATTGGCGGGTGGGCTTACATCGGATCTTTCAACTGGGATTACGACCAGCCCTGCTACGTCTATACTAACGGCGTCGGCACCGGATATAAGAACGTAGCCGAGGTGATTTCCCACGAGGTCGGCCACACCTTGGGCCTGTACCACGACGGAAGATACATCCCAGGCGATCCCGACGATCCCGACGATCCCGACATCAACGAAGGATATTACGCCGGCCATGGCAGTGGAGCTACCGGCTGGGCCCCGATCATGGGCGTGGGATACTATCGGTCATTCATCCAATGGAGCAAAGGCGAATACGCCGGCGCCAACAATGGCGAAGACGATCTGGCCATTATCACATCCCGCTGGGGATTTGGCTATCGCCCGGACGACCACGGCGATACGATTGGCACGGCCAGTCCGCTTGCGATCCTCAACGAAACGACGGTTTCCGACGAAGGGCTTATCGAGCAGACCGACGACATCGATTTCTTTGTCTTCGAAACGGGCGCCGGCACGATCACGCTGGATATCGATCCCTTCTATCGCAGCCCGAACCTCGACATCCTGGCCCAATTGTTCGATGACCAGGGCAATCTGCTCGCCGCGAGCAATCCGGCCGATCAGCTCGACGCCTACATGAGCGTCGACGTGGAGGACGGAACCTATTACCTGTCTGTCGAGGGCGTCGGCACGGGTGATCCGACCACGGGCTACAGCGGTTACGGCAGTCTGGGATACTATTCGATCAATGGCACAGTTTATCCGAGGCCCAAGGCATCGATTGCCGGGCGCCACGTCTTCTACAACAACTCGGCTTTCGACGAAGATGCGAGTCGTTCCGAGCTCGTGCTCATCACCGAGGCCGGGACCGGCACGCCCGATTTCTTCGAGATCCAAAACTTCTCCGAGCGCACCGCCAATACGTCCGGCTGGGTTGTCGCGGCCAACGACGGCGCCCAGAGCAACATCAACCACGTACACGAACCGTTGTGGGCCTTGCCCAGTTCGCTCGAGGCGGGGGAGCTGCGTTATCGACCCGATACGGGCGAGGACAACATCTTCTGGCGGACCAATGACCGAGGTTGGGTCGCCATCGTTGATAACCGGGGCGGCGTGGTCGACTTTGTTGTCTGGGGATATGACGAGCAGGCCGTCGCCTCGATGGAAATCAATGTTGGAACGTTCACGAACATTCGCCCGGGCGGTGCGTGGAGCGGACCTTCCGTGACCGCCACCGGCCAACCCTTCGATGCCCTGCAACGAATTGGCACGGCCGATCATCATAACGCTTCCGATTGGACAATGGCGAATGCTCCGTCCGGCGGGATCCAAAATGACGGGCTAGTGATCGACGACAATCCCGAACCACTCCCACCCGTGCTGGTCACCGAAGCCGGGACCGGAACGCCCGACTTCTTCGAGATTCAGAACCTCGGCGATCAAACGATCGATACGTCCGGCTGGGTCGCGGCGGCCAACGACGCTGCTGGGTCCAATATCAACGACATGCACGAGCCGCTGTGGACTTTTCCCAGCTCGCTCGGACCCGGCGAACTGCGCTACCGACCCGATACGGGCGAGGACAACATCTTCTGGCGGACCAATGACCGCGGTTGGGTTGCCATTATTGATAATCGGGGCGGCGTGGTCGACTTCGTCGTCTGGGGATATGACGAGCAAGCCATCGCCTCGCTTCAAATCGACGTCGGACCGTTTGCGAACCTACGTCCGGGCGAGGCCTGGAGCGGACCTTCCGTGACCGCGGCGGGCCAACCGTTCGACGCGCTGCAGCGGATCGGCGGCGCCGACCGTAACAACGCTTCCGACTGGACTCTCGAAAACGCTCACTCCGGCGGATCCCAAAACGAGGGCCTGACCCTCCCGTTTGTCGTAAGCCCGTGGGTAACCGTTCACGGGTCTCAGAACCATTCTGAGATGTTTTGCCGCTGAACG
>CAYYOX010000863.1:0-2807 GCA_964473065.1 uncultured Planctomycetaceae bacterium
CTCGATCATCGTGCCGTAGAGGCAGCCGATTGTCGTGCCCGCTTCCTTCTCGACTTCGGCCTTCACGCGATCGAAGATCGGCTTGACGTATTCGAGTTCCTCGACCGAGCAGGTGACCGGCACCATGACTTCCGGATGCGGGTCCTTGCCCTCGGCCTTCAGTTCGGCGGCGGCCTGGAGGATGGCCCGAATCTGCATTTCGGTCAGGTACGGGTAGGTAATCCCCAGCCGGACGCCCCGATGACCCATCATCGGGTTGACTTCGTGCAGGTCGGCGCCGCGTTGCCGGACCTCTTCGACGGTAATGTCCAAGGCCTTGGCCAACTCGGCCTGTGCGACCTCGCTTTGCGGCACGAACTCGTGCAGCGGCGGATCCAACAGGCGGACGGTCACCGGCAGGGTGTCCATCGCTTCGAGCGTGGCTTTGATGTCGCGTTTGATGAAGGGGGCCAACTCGTCGATGGCCCGGTTTCGCTCCTCGTCGTTGCCGGCGTGGATCATCTTCCGCAGCACGAACAGCGAGTCCTCGGCGCCCGCCCCGTAGAACATGTGCTCGGTGCGGAACAGGCCGATGCCCTCGGCCCCGAACTCGCGGGCCACCTTGGCGTCCTCCGGCGTGTCGGCGTTGGTTCGCACGCCCATGGTGCGATGCCGGTCGACGATCTTCATGAACTCCTGGAATCGGGGGTTCTCGGTGGCGTCCATCATCTTCAGAGCGCCCTCGTAAACCCGACCCTTGGTGCCGTTGAGCGTGACCGTATCGCCTTCTTTGTAGGTCTTGCCGCCTACCTTCATCGTCTTGCCGGCCGCGTCGATCTTCAAATCGCCGGCGCCGACGATGCAGCACTTGCCCCAACCGCGAGCCACCAGGGCCGCATGGCTGGTCATGCCGCCGCGGGCCGTGAGGATGCCTTCGGCCGCTCGCATGCCTTCGACATCCTCGGGATTGGTCTCTTCACGGACAAGGATGCAAACCTTGCCGGCCCTTTCGGCCTCGACCGCGGCGGTCGAGGTGAAGACGATTTCGCCGCACGCGCCGCCCGGCCCGGCCGGCAGCCCGGAAACGATCGACTCGATGCTCTTCTCGGCCTCGGGATCGATGATCGGGTGCAGCAGCTCGTCGAGTTGCTCGGGCGCTACTCGGAGAACGGCCGTCCGCTCGTCGATCATCCCCTCGGCCAGCATGTCCATGGCCATGTTCAGTGCGGCGGTGCCGGTCCGCTTGCCGCTGCGGCACTGCAACATGTAGAGATCGCCATCCTGGATAGTGAACTCGATGTCCTGCATGTCGGAGTAGTGCTGCTCGAGGGTGCCGCGGATGGCGACCAGTTCCTTGTAGGACTCGGGCCATTCCTTCTCGAGCGACTTCAGGTGCTCGTTCTGCTCGTTTTTGGTCTCTTCATTCAACGGGCTGGGCGTGCGGATGCCGGCCACGACGTCTTCGCCCTGGGCGTTGATCAGCCATTCGCCGTAGAACTTGTTCTCGCCGGTGGCCGGGTTGCGGCTGAAGGCCACGCCGGTAGCCGACGTTTCGCCCATGTTACCGAAGACCATACTCTGCACGTTGACGGCCGTTCCCCAGCCGTCCGGGATACTCTCGATCCGGCGATAGGAGACCGCCCGTTTGCCGTTCCAACTCTTGAAGACCGCACTGATCGAGCCGCGAAGCTGGTCCATGGCGTCGTCGGGGAACTCGCGTCCGAGCACTTTCTTGACCTTGACCTTGTACTTCTCGCAAAGCGCCTTCAGGTCGTCGGCCGTCAGGTCGGTGTCGGCCGTGTAGTCATTGGCCTCTTTGACTTCGTCCATGATGGCTTCCAACTGGACGCGGATCCCCTGGCCCTCGGCCGGCTCGATGCCTTCGGCCTTCTCCATCACGACGTCGGAGTACATGGTGATCAGGCGGCGATAGGCGTCGTAGACGAACCGTGCGCTGCCCGACTTCTTAATCAGCCCGGGGATCGTCGTCGTGCACAGTCCGACGTTCAAGACGCTCTCCATCATGCCGGGCATCGACTGCCGGGCGCCGGAGCGGCTGGAGAGCAGCAGCGGGTCCTCGGGGTCGCCGTACTTCATGCCCATGCACTTCTCGGTCTGCCGCAGGGCCGTCTCGACCTCTTCCTTCAGACCCTTGGGGAATTGGGCTCCCTGGTCGAAAAAGGCGGTGCAGCAGTCGGTGGTGATGGTGAACCCGGCCGGGACGGGCAGCTTGAGCTTGGCCATTTCGGCCAGATTGGCCCCTTTGCCGCCCAGGAGGTTCCGCATGGTCGCGTCGCCGTCGGTCCCCTCGGATCCGAAGCAGTAAACGTACTTTTCAGCCATTTCTTGTTCCTTGTGTTTTTGTTCCGCGGTGAGATGTCAGAAAAAAAGGTGGGAATTATCCGTTCAGCCGACTGAAATACCTACTCGGTCAGCCACATTGGCAAGAATCAAACCTTGGAGTCTAGCACGCCTCGCGCGGGCGGTCAAGGAGAGCTTAGGCCGAATCGGCGTGGATCGCGGTAGGTAGAGCCATCAGTGGGATGAGGAAAAAGGGGGAAAGAGGAAAAAGAGAAAAGAAGGATATTGCGCGCGCAGAGACGCGGAGTTTTATTCATCTCTTCTCTGCGTCTTTGCGCCTCTGCGCGACCATTATTGGCCTGATATCCCGCCTAGAGGGCTTCGGCGCGGCGGATGGTTGTCGAGGAGATGTCCTCGCGGAATTGGCTCGGCGGGATTTCGCGGCTGATCTCCCAGAGCATGTCGGGGATGTCGAGATCCGAGAGCCGCATGAAGCCCATGCCCATGTCGCGGCCGAAGACCAGGAA
>CAYYOX010000864.1:0-2799 GCA_964473065.1 uncultured Planctomycetaceae bacterium
ACCGAGGTTCTGCGCAAAACGCGGTCAAAAGTGCCATTCGTGACTGTCCCCTATTTCTTCCGACTTATAACCGGACAGTAGTGATTTTCTCTGTTTTCTATTTGTCCCTATTTGTCAGGTAATCTCGCGGCTTGCCGATTGTCGGTCCATGCGTCAGGATAGGGGATGGGCCGTTACCGAGACCGTGTGAGTTGGGCTGTATGGTCGCTGAAGCGACCACACCCTATCCACTAAACCCTATCCACTGACCACTATCCACATGTTTCCATATAACCTTATCATGGCCGCGGTCGATGTTGCGGCGCTGATCGCGGTGGCTCGACGGAGGGACCGGCGCACATGGACCGTTGGCGTTGCGTTTTGTGTCGTGGCAGCGTTGGTATTGGCGATTTGGCTCGGCCAGAGAGAATTCCACATCTATCAGTTGGCGGCCTGCGGGGCCTTTGTTCACGGGCCGCTGGTGCTGATCGGGTCGGGCCTCTTGTTGGCTCGCACCCGACGCCTTGCGGCGGTCGTGTCGGCAACGGCCGGGCTGATGCTGGTGATCGTGGGCGTCGACGCCCATTTCATCGAACCGACCTGGCTCGAGGTGTCGTATCAAGAGATCACGAGCGAGAAGATCTCGCGTCGCGTGCGGATCGTCGTGCTCAGCGACTTGCAGACGGATCGGATCGGTCCGTACGAACGCAGAGTGCTGCGAGAAACGTTGCGGCTTAAGCCCGACCTGATCCTGCTGGCCGGCGACTATTTGCAAACGTCATGGGATGACCTGCCCGCGTTGCAGGCCGAACTGAACAGTTTTCTGCATGAGATCGAGTTCGGCGCCAAGAGCCAAGCATTTGCCGTCAGCGGAAACATCGATTACGGCTCGTGGCCGCGGATCTTTCGGGGACTCGACGTGACCATCGCAAGGCGAACGCGATCGTTCGACTTGGGCCAACTGCGTCTGACCTGCCTTGGGCTTTCCGATTCGTACAATCCCTCAATGACGGTCCGTCACGAGGATCCCGACCGGTTCCACGTCGTGTTGGGGCATGTCCCCAACTTCGCCTTGGGCCAAATCGAAGCGGACCTGCTGGTGGCCGGGCACACGCACGGCGGTCAGGTTCGCTTGCCGCTGTTCGGACCCATTCGAACGCACAGTCTGATCCCCCGGGCTTGGGCGGCCGGAATGACCCCATTGTCCGGCGGGCGGAAACTGGTGGTCTCCCGAGGGATCGGCATGGAACGCACCGGCGCCCCGCAAATCCGCTTCCTCTGCCGACCCGAACTGGCCGTGATCGACCTGCTACCCAAGGCAGGGAGTGGAAAAAAGGGGACTGGCTCCGAGCACCAGTAGATGCCAAACCCGCCAAAAACTCTTCCCGGCTCGGTGCCTGTCCCCTTTTTTCCCGGTGCTGATTGACGTCCGTCCTTCGTGCCGATAGTATGGACTCACGCTCGGGTGGCTGGGGCATAGCGCAGCGGTGCCCCAGGAATTTGCGAAAACAGTCATTAAGGAGACCACGCCATGACCGCACCGAACCAATCGAAAAAACAGGCCAGCTCCCGTCGAACCTTCCTGAAATGCAGCGGCGGCGTGGTCGCCGGCGCGGCGCTGACCAGCGCCATGCGGGTGAAAAGCTATGCGGCCGAGGACAACACGATCAAGATAGCCCTGGTCGGCTGCGGAGGCCGTGGCACGGGTGCGGCCGCCAACGCGCTGTCGACCGCGGGACCGACGAAACTCTGGGCCATGGCCGACGTGTTCGCCAACCGACTGGACGGGAGTCTGAAGAACCTCTCGAACCAGTTCGGTGAGAAAGTCGACGTGCCCAAGGAACGCCAGTTCATTGGGTTCGACGCGTTCAAGAAAGCGATCGATCTGCTGAGCCAAGCCGACGTGGTGCTGTTGACCACGCCGCCCGCCTTTCGGCCGATCCATCTGGAGTATGCGGTCGAGCACGGTTGCAACGTGTTCATGGAGAAATCGTTCGCCGTCGACGCGCCGGGCGTGCGCCGCGTGTTGCGGGCGACCGAGGTAGCCAAGCAGAAGAACCTGAAACTCGCCTGCGGCCTGATGTGGCACCACGACAAGGCACGTGCGGAGGCCGTTGCCCGGATCCATGACGGGGCGATCGGCGAGATCCATACCTTGCGGACTTACCGTATGCACGGGCCGGTCGGCTTCTCACCCAAACAGCCCAACGAGAGCCACTTGGCCCATCAGCTTCGCAACTACTCGAACTACACGTGGATCAACGCCAGCTTCTTCGTCGATTGGCTGATCCACAACATCGACGTCTGCTGCTGGGCCAAGGGCGGCTGGCCCGTCTCGTGCCAAGGGCAGGGCGGTCGGCAAACCCGCACCGAGCCGGACCAGATGTTCGACCACTATTCGGTCGAATACACGTTCGCCGACGGGGCCAAGATGTACGCCCAAGCCCGGCACATGCAGAATTGCCTGGGCGTCTTCTCCGACTTCGCCCACGGCTCGAAAGGCTCGGCCGTATTGATGGAGAACATCGGCGCCCCGAAGCCGCGGATCTATAAGAACCAGAACCAGACGCCCGAGAACGAAGTCTGGCGATTCAATGGTCAGGCCCCCAACCCGTACCAGATCGAGCACGACCTGCTGTTCGACGCGATCCGTCAGGACAAGCCATACAACGAGGGCGAACGGGCGGCCAACGCCGTGATGGCCTCGATCCTCGGCCGCATGGCCGCCTTCTCCGGCCAGATGATCACCCTAGACCAAGCCATGGCCTCCGACCTGGAACTGGCCCCGGGCCTGGACCAGATGACCTGGGACTCCGACGC
>CAYYOX010000865.1:0-2798 GCA_964473065.1 uncultured Planctomycetaceae bacterium
CGTTCCAGTTCACCCAAAAGGCGACCGTGTTGTATGCACCGGGCGTGGTGTCGACGGCCACGTTGTCGGCCACAACATAGTCGTCACTGCCATCGAACTGCAGGGCGTTTTCGTAGTGACCGTCAACCCAATCGCCAACCTCCATGTTCTGGAGCGTTCCGTCGATACCGTTGCCGGAGGAATCTTCTGCCGTGGGGCCGGACGCCTCGTCCAACTTCCAGTGGGCAACCAGTCCATCGTTATTGCCGTGCAACAGGAGATTCTTTAGGGCCGGCAGTTCAGCGATACCTTCGGGAACGACGTCGATCTGGTTGTAGCGCAGGTCGAGCGATTCGAGCGATGTCAGGTTGCCCACGTAGTTGCCGACCGCATCCACGGTACCCAGGGGCGCAAGCTCCCAATTGAACAGACCCGTTCCCTGAAGCGTCAGATTCTCCAGATTACTCAAGTCGGCAAGCGGATCCAGCGGTGAGGTGGTCGTGGAACGATCAATCGGAAAGAGACGGCCGCCCGAATCGAGGATCTTCGGCAAGTCGCTGGGGATCAATTCCAACGATTCCAGGGCGTCGGCATGTTCCAGCCCGGCCAAGGAGCTGATCAGATTCGCATCGACACTCAGCGAAGTTAGCGTGTCCAGGCCGGTCACGTTGGCGGTGAGTGTTTCCGAGCCGTCGGGTGTCAAAACCCAATCACCCGGCTGATCGAAGACGTTGTGAATAGCGGTTACCAGATCGATGTCTTCGATCCCGCACTTCTGGGTCCAACTGGAGTGGAAGTTGAACGCCGAGATATCGAACGCAGGGGTCGGCGCCGAGTCGTACAAGCGCACGCCATTGTTATAACTTTCAACGACATTCGGGTCCGGGTCGCCAACGTTGTCCAAGGGCGTCCCATACAAGTAGGCCCAATCGTCGCCGTCGTTGCCAGCGTCGGCGACGACAATCTCGAAGTTTTCTGCGCGGTTATAGAAGCCCTCACCCCATAAAGCACCTTCGAAACCGTCTGAGGTCGGGCCGCCGTAAAACGTATCGTCGCCAGGGGAACCGAAGAACTCTGCTACGTCGTTTCCGCCTTGTGTGGCATAGGCATGCACTTCATCGAAGAACTTGGCATAGAACACGTATTCACCGAACTCGAATTCATCCACGTTGTATTTCATCCCGGCTTCGGTTGAGTTCGCCCAGAACTCATCGTCCTTTGGCGAATCGAACATCTTGGCTATGTCGTCCCCTTCGTTACTGGTGTAGGCCAGAACATTCTCGAAGCGTATCGCACGGTGTTCGTAAGTGGCTCCCGACATGTCCGATATATCACCGTAGCTGGTGCTATCTTCGTTGTGTGTGGCAACGAACTCGTCGTCTCCCGATGAATCATAGAACTTGGCCGTGTCATACCCGCCATTGACGCCATCGGTATTGTCTGCATAGGCGTAAACCTGTTCGAAACTCTGAGTGTCGATTTGATAGATGCCGGTTATGCCTAATCCCGCATAGTTGAAGTCGCTTTCGTTGGTTGTAAACAGGTCATCACCGGCCGAATCATGGAACGTGGCCGTGTCTTCCCCGTCACCGGCATAGACTGTGGTGTCCGGGACATCCTGCACGCTGATCGTGAATCCTGAACCGGTCGTAAGCACCACGTCATTCGGCCGAATCATGGCCGAGTCGTCTCCGCTCGTTCCGTAGATCGTAGCCTCATCCAGGGCCGCCCCAACACCGCCGTAGATCCACACATTCTTGTCAATGCCCGCGGTTGGCATGGTAATCGTATCCACACCGTCGTGCGTGTGGATGCGCAATTCGTCGAAATCATACGTGGTGGCCGAAGGGTCGCTGTTGAGGGCGACTTTGTAGCCGGTTCCGTCGAGCGTAATGTCCACCGTGTCCACTTTTTGAATGGCCGCGCTATCACTGCCATGCACATAGACGACGTTAGCGCCAGCATCGTTGGCCAGGAAGACACCGCCTTCAAAAGGCATACTGTTGTTCGTGTAGTCACTTTCTGGTATCGTCGCAGTACTGTTTACCACCGCGATCAGAGAATGGTCGCCCAGCGGAGCGGTGAAGTTGGGGGTGATCGATATTTCGTGAGTGTTTTCCTGCCGTTCTGCCAAGTCGTCAATTAGTTTTGTGATCAAGGGCTCCAGCGGGTCGAGCGAACTATAGATCCCGATGTAAAACGGTTGAACAGGCTTATCAGTGATCGTGTAGTTCACGATCAACAAATCGTTGCTAGTGGAGAATCCGTTGATCACGATATCTGGTGAAGCAACGTCCACGTATACGGTGGCCGGAGGCGAGAGCAGGTTGCCGTCGCTCGCTTGGTACGTGAAACTGTCCGTTCCCTTGAAGTTGGTGTTTGGTGTGTAGACGAATGAGCCGTTGGAGCTTAGAACGACCGTTCCGTCTCTTGCCTGCAAATCAAGGATAGCCGTCAGTGGATTCCCATCCACATCGGTGTCGTTGGCCAGCACGCCGGGTGCGGTTACGGATAGCGGTGTTCCCTCGTAAGTTGAGTAATTGTCGTTGACAGCCACCGGGGGGTCGTTGACACCGGCAATCAGGTAGATTGCGTCGGCGGTCAGGTAGGTACCGACGGCTGCCTCGGAGGTGAGTTGAACGGTCAGCGTGTCGCCGGCGATTGTCGCCGAGCCGATTTGCTCCCAAGGGAATCCTTGGTAGTCCAAATCGTCGGGAGCCGTACTTTGATCGAGTGTCGCCGAGTCTATCTGCAGACCGGGGGCAACGTCTCCGTCGTAGATGTCATAGTGGGCCTGCGCATGACCTGTTGCGGCAACG
>CAYYOX010000866.1:0-2789 GCA_964473065.1 uncultured Planctomycetaceae bacterium
CCCGTATCTTCCACCCTGGGCCGTGTCTCGTCAAGAGGAAATAGGTGACTGTCCCCCGTTTCCCGACCCCTTTAATCTCTCCCGACCTGGCCCCAAAGTGTCCGACTAATGACTAATGAAGCTCTGACCCCAAGTTCCGAAGAAGTCCATCTTGACGCCATGGCCGGTGGAAACGCCCCAAGACTGGATCGATCGCGTCAATCAGCCCGAGAACGAAAATGAGTTGAAAGCGTTACGCCAGAGTGTGCGACGAGGTCGGCCGTACGGCACCCCGGATTGGCAAAAGAAGATCACCAAGCGGCTGGGCCTGGAGTCGAGTTACCGCTCGGCAGGACGCCCGTCCAAGACAAAACGCCGTCCGTCATCGCCCGGCCCGTAAATTGCCTATCTTGTCAATATCGGACCTGTCCCGTTTTCCGTCTCCAGGGAAGCTTTCCAGAGTTTCAATTCGTAGCTGGCCGGCACCTCCAGCGACATGTGCCATGCCCGCAGATCGTTGATCTCAACCGTGGCGTGGCTCGCGAGGAATCCCACTTTGCCTCGGCCGGGATTGTAACGATAGGTCTGCATCAGCAGATCGTCGATGTACAACTCGAAGAAGTCCATGCGAACGAGCAAGCGGAACGTGTGTTCGCGGCCGTCGTCGATGCCGGTGACCGTCGCACAACCTTTGCCGGTAACGTCCTCACTTTGGAAGGTCGACTTGCCGTCGGACGTTGTCTTCAGCCGTCCGATATGGGCTTCACGCTGCTGCGGCTTGCCGATGCCCAACTGGACGGCCATCGCTTGTCCCTCATCTTCTTGCAAGACGAATCCGGCCGCCGCCTTCCCTTGGCTAATCGGCCGAGCCTTGATGGTTCCTTCGAGCACCAGACCTTGTCCCGGGTTGAACGACGTGTCGAGGTAGAGCATGTCGTAGCCGCTGGGCTTGCCCGCGGCGTCGAGCCTGACCGTGCGTTTCTGAAGCGAAAGCGGTTCGCCCTTGAGCGCCTCGTTGCCCTTCCACCAGCCCATGCGCAGGTGTCCGGCCTTGTCGACGACGGCCTTGCGCAACGGCAGCATCCAGGGGTGGCCTATGTTATCATTAGGAGAAGCGTAGTTGCTGATCAACAACTCGCCGTCTTTCCCGCGTGCCCAGCCGGCAAGCCAGGAGACGTGGTGGTATGAGGCGCCGGATAGCCGAAACGCTTCGACATCCGGTCGAAACGGCCCGCGCGGGCCGTCGGCGACCATGGTGTACATCGAGTAGCCTCGATTGCCCATGTATTCGGTCGTTCCGCCGATCAGATAATACTTCCCGCCGATCCGTTCACAGCCGCCGTATTCGAGGTGATTCCTCGACGGCGTGTGGCCCCACTCGGCCTTGGCCGGGGGCAAGGCCTCCCAGTTCACCCCGTCGGGCGATTGCATCATGCCGGGCAGATCGACGCCCTGTTTCGGCACCGCCACGACATATCCCCAGTAGCCGGCCTGTGAGTTGCCCTCTTCCTTAGGGAGAATATACATGCAGTCCCAACGCCCGGGTCGCACGTACCATCTAGTGTCCGGCTGACTGCTGGACAGATACGTCCAGTTCTTAAGATCGGTCGATTGGTAGAATCGCAGGGTATCTTGCCCCTGTTTTCTCATCACGCCGTGGTCCATGATGAACTTGTCACCGCAACGGCCCACAAAGCACTTGAAGAACTTGCCGTCGGCGCTACGATCGCGTTCTTGAATAATGGCCCCTTCGTCCTTCCAGTGGACGCCGTCCTGGGACGTGGCCAGTAGGCAGTGCCCGGCATTCAAGCCGGCGCGGCCCGTCTTGTCGTACATCATGAAGGCATAGTAGGTCCCGTCATGGTAGAGCACCGACGGATCCCACATCTCGCCCGTGGCAGGGTGATAGATCATCGCTTCGCCGGGCTGTTGAAAACATGCCAAGGCAACTAGAATCAGTAACGCTGTCCGTTTCATTTTGCTTCTCCTGGAGAAATAAGTTGCGTCTCGATCCTGTTCAGCTCGATTGTTGCACAGGCGGTCCGGATAGGCAAGGAATTAAACGAATGAATTAAACGGGACTGGTCGATTTGCGTGAGTTCTTGTCTTGTTCGCGAATCCTCGGTTTTCAGTGTGACTTGGCCGCAATCTTTGCCAACTGTTCGGGTGCGCCCGCATCGCTTGAAATCGTTCCAAACGACGTTTATTGATAGGGATTTGAATAATCACGACAATCCGGAGTCTACCCTGAGTGGCGTGGGTGTGCAACCGAATGGTCCGGAAACTCGTCAGAACCCGTCCTGCAGCCATTCTCGGGAGGGGTGGCTCGCTTTGGCTTCGCAGGGTATTGGACTCAGGGCTGGCCTACATCAAGGCCCAAATAGTCAAATCGAACCGCGGAAGCTCGCCTGCGGCCCTGTTTTGCTGCGGCAGGCGCGCACCGAGAGCCCAGCGGCGGGGCTGGCGGCAGAAAAGGCCGCCTCTGCCACGCTTCACAGGAACTCGGGATCGAGCACCAACTGCAACTCGCCCGGCTCGGTTTGCTGATTCTCCCGCCGCTGAAACTCCAAGAACTTGTCGTCGAGTACGACTTCCAGCTCGCTAGGTTCGGCCGGGCGTGGCTTGTAAGCAGGCGGCGGTGCTCGTGCGGTGGCCAGCGTGCCCAGCGGGCCTTCCCACAGCCCGCAGTGACGCAAGATCCGCACTGCGATATCCTACTGGCACACCGGCCTGGCATCGCTCGATGAAGCTGACGGTTTTCATCTGGCTGCCGCAGCACGGACACTCCAGCGGGTCGACTTCATACACTC
>CAYYOX010000867.1:0-1991 GCA_964473065.1 uncultured Planctomycetaceae bacterium
CTAGCGACGCGGGGCGCTCGACCTGCTGCTGTCCTCTTCACTCTCCGTTTCACCCTTACCGCACAAGCCGCCTGCCACAAGGGCACGAGACTTGCGAGGCGGTTTGCTTTCTGCTGCACTTTCCCTGGCCTTGCGACCGGTGGGCGTTACCCATCACCGCCTCCTGTGGAGCCCGGACTTTCCTCTCGTCGGAAACCAAACCGACCGATATGGCGGTCGTACGAGTCGCCGACCAGCGACCATCCAGTCCACTCCGAAACCTATTTCAACCATACACGGTCGACGCGGGAGAGAAAAGAGGCCCTGCAAAGCCGCAAGCGGCTACGGGTTATACCGTTTTCCTTGCCAGGAGTTGCGGCGGCGGAACTCGGCTTCTATGGCTTGGCGGACAGCCGACTTATCGAGGCACCACGCGGGACCGATCAGATATTGCCGCGGGGCATCACCACTGAGACGATCGACCACACAAGTGGGGGGGAGTAGCTCGAGGAAATCGACAACGCAGTCGACGTATTCATCGAGCCCGGGAAACTTGACCTCGCCGGCGGCCACCATGGCGGCCAAAGGTGTGTTCTTCACCGCATGGAGATTGTGGATTTTGACCGAGTCGATCCGCAGCCGGGCCAATTCCAAAGCCGTCGCCCGCATGTCCTCGCGCGACTCGCCGGGCAATCCGAGAATCACGTGGGCGCCGATCGACAATCCCCGCTGGCGGCTGCGGGCGTGGGCATCGAGAAACGCCTGATATTCGTGCCCCCGGTTCATCCACCTAAGTGTTCGGTCGTGGATCGTTTGCAGTCCGAATTCTACGCTCAGCCACGTCTGTTTCGAGAAATCGGCCAGAAGATCGAGCACTTCATTTTCGACACAATCCGGTCTGGTGCCGATAGCCAATCCGACGACGTTCGGGTGGTCGATCGCTTGGCGATAGGCGGCCTCGAGCCGATCGACCGGGCCATAGGTGTTGGTTGCCGGCTGGAAATAGGCGATGAAGTGGTCGACCCGATGCCGGGCACGGAGGCGACGAATCCCTTCGTCGATTTGCTCTTGGATCGATTTTTCTCGGATTTGTCGGCTGGGGCTGAAGCTATTCGGGTCGCAAAAGACACAACCGTCGGTCCCCGAGGCGCCGTCGCGATTGGGGCAATCGAACCCCCCGTCTACGCTGACCTTCCATACTCTACGGCCGAACTGTTGGCGATAGAAGAATCCTCCAGTATAATAGTGCAGTCCGGCGAGCCGCCATGCGGTTTCATTTGGAGCCGGCGGGCGAAATTCGGTTGACGACACATAAACTCCCGTCTAGACTAAAGCTTGCTGTTCTTGGTCATCTTATGCGGTCTCATTTCAACACTCAATAATACAGCCTCTCTATGTACGGTGAATTGCTTCCGATGGGGGGAGGGGATCCGATTCCCTTGCTCAAGAAAAGCCTCTTAGTTGGGCGGCGTGAAAGCTGCGACATCGTGTTGCGGTTTGCCAACGTCTCGGCCCATCACTGTCAGTTGACGATTACCGGCGGCTATTGGTATGTCAAAGACATGAAGAGCCGCAACGGCGTGAAGGTCAACGGCATGAGGGTCTCGGAAAAGCGACTCGACCCGGGCGATGTCCTGGTGATCGCCAAGCATAAGTATGAGGTGAAGTATTCGCCGATCGAGCTGGGTGCCGTGGGACCGCCCCCGCCGGAAAGCCTTAGTGACGATATTCTAAGCAAGTCCTTGTTGGAACGGGCCGGCTTGGAACGGGGTAAGAAGACCAAAGAGCGACCGAGTCGTGAAGGGCCGAACCGTGAAGGGACTGTCACTTACGACATCGAGAACGACGACGCCGACCAGCTTCGTTTCCGGAACCGCCCGCTCTGATGAATCCAGTCCACTCGGACCGCCGCAGAGCTAACAAGTGCCTCCGCACGCCGTCTAGCACGACTTAGATCTCATGGCCGAGAAGAAGAAAAAGATCCGCGCCAACTTCCGTAAGAACCGCAGCAC
>CAYYOX010000867.1:2001-2787 GCA_964473065.1 uncultured Planctomycetaceae bacterium
TCCGTATCAGCCGCGGCTCCTAGGCGCGTCAGACGGAGTGGACTCGCAAATTCGACGAACACGGCTTCGGGCAGGAAGACCCGCAGCAGCACGAACGGATCAGCGGCAAGGGCGAATTGACCCGCAAACGGACCGTTCTTGGCGAGCCGCTGGACATTGGCGACGAGCCCGGCTTGAATATTTCCCTGGACGTGGACGAATCGGTCTGTCGGCCGGGTCGGGTCCTTTCGGTGCACGGATTGCTGAGCATGGTCGAGGATCCCCAGGGGCAGACGCACCAGTGTACTACGCGCCGACTGCTGAAGACGCTTTCCACCGACCAGCGTCACGTGGTGGCGGCCGGCGATCAGGTCCTGTTTCGACCGGTCGAAAACGCCGACCCTAGGGAAGGGATCATCGAACGCGTGGAACCGCGCCATGGGAGCATCTGTCGCACGAGTCGTGGCCGGCAGCATGTCCTTGTGACCAACGTGGATCAATTGATGATCATCACCAGCGCCGCCGAACCCCGGCTGAAACCCAACCTGATCGACCGCCTGCTGGTGACCGCCGAAAAGGGTGGCGTTCGGCCGGTCATCTGTATCAACAAGATCGATCTGATCGAGCCGGCCGGCTTGCAGCCGTTGATTGGAACCTATGCCCAGATGGGTTACGACGTGCTCTCGCTCAGCGCGACGACCGGGTTCGGCGTCGAGCGGTTTCGGCACATGCTGGCCGGCAAGGAGAGCGTCGTGGCCGGCCAAAGCGGCGTGGGCAAAAGCACGCTGCTGAATTGCATTCAGCCGG
>CAYYOX010000868.1:0-2782 GCA_964473065.1 uncultured Planctomycetaceae bacterium
TCACACGCGCTTGGCTTGCGTCACATGATCGACCGGCGTGATTGCATACTCGCCCGCAACGACCCAAAACAGATCCTCGCCGTAGGCGTCGGCCAACTGGGATGCCATATTGCCAATCAACTCGTCCAGTTCGACGACGGCCCGTTCGGCCGCCGAACTGTCGGGGCCCGTCCGCTGGGCCGCGTAGTCCAGATGTGGCAGATAGATATAGAAGAAATCGGGCTGCCACTGCCGCGCGGCCAGCACGGCCGAGTCGGCGATCCACTGGCTCGACGGGATGCCGGCCATGGGGCCCCAGAAATGCTTCAGCGGAAAGTGGCCCAACTCGTCGCGCAACTGCCCGTAAAGCTCCACGGGGCGCGTGTAGCACCAGAGCGACTCGCTGCCGTCCGGGTTGTGGATCGGGGCCGGCGTGCAGACATAGTCCGCCTCGCACTCTTTGCTGTGCAACGGGAACCAGACGGCCGACGTGAGGTTGTCCGGGTGATGCGACAAAAGGTCCCAAATCTGCGGCCGGTCGATGCAGTCGTTCGGCGAGGTCCACATCTCGACCTGACGCTTCTCCCTCCAGTAAAACCCGTTCGCCACCACGCCATGCTCCGACGGCAGTTTGCCGGTCGTCATAGCGGCCTGAACCGGGCAGGTCACACACGGGAAGCTCGGCGTCAATTCAGCCATCTCACCCCCGGCCGTCAGCGCACGAAGCCGCGGCATAAGGGCTACGTCTTTTTCCCTCAACACAGGGATCGATAAAAGGATCGTTTTCTTAGGCATAGTACTTCAGGGGCTGGTCGCTTCAGCGACCATGCAAACTAGGATCAAGTATTGGCACGAGAAACTCCATCGCCCGCCGAGCCGCCTCGGCACCTTCGTGGCTATGCCGGCTCAGCTCGACGTACACGCCGCCCGTATAATGGCTTTCATCGAGGGCCTTTAGTACAGGCGGGAAATCGATCTCGCCTTCGCCGAACATCAGGTGCTCGTGCCGGCCGCGACGCATGTCTTCCAGATGCACGTTGACCATCCGCGGGGCCCAATGACGGATCGTCTCGACAACCGGCTCCCCTTGGCAATGCAAGTGCCCGACATCGAGTGTCAGCCGCAGGTTCCTCGCGTCGACCCGATCGAGCAGTTGTTGGTATCGATCCATCGAATCGATGAACATGCCGGGCTCGGGCTCGAAACCGATCGCAACCCTCTGCCCTGCCGCGTAGTCGAGCACTTCACGCAATCCGTCGACAAGCCGATCGAATGCCTCGTTCGGCGTGGCGTTGTCGTGCAGCACGCCCGACCAAAGCGAGATGCAATCGCTGCCCAACTCGGCCGCACAATCGATCGCATACTTGTAGAACTCGACTCTTCTTTGCCGGCCGGCCGGATCGGGTGAAACGAGCGTCGGCTCGTGTTTCTCTCGGGGATCCAGCAAGAACCGAGCACCCGTCTCGATCACCGAGCGGAGGTTTAGATCCTCAAGCAGTTGCCGCAACGGCTCCAACTCTCCAAGACGGTCGTCATCACAGGGGGGGATCGCGCCGTGGTCGATCGTAATGGCCACGCTGCGATAGCCCAGCTCGCCGAGTAAACGCACCGCGTCGAGCAGCTTGTGATGGGCCAGTCCGTTAGTGTTGTAGCCGAGGAGCATGGAAGCAGTGGTTAGTGGGCAGTGGTTAGTGGATAGTGCAAAGCGGCCGTTTTTAAGTGGAGCGGATCCAGCGGCCGGTGAGCATGGCGGGGATCAGCAGGGCTAGGATCATCACGGCCGGTTCCGGGCCGCGGACGACCCAGCAGACGGCCGCGTCGAGCATCACCAACGACAGGATACCGTGTTTCACGGCCGCTTGCACCCGGGGGGGCGAAGGTTCCACCACGGCCCGAAGGAATCGCCAGCCGATCAACAGGCCGAGGATCGTAATCAGCAAACGCCACCGCTCGAGCAACGCCGGGCTGATCTCATCAAGAAAGTAAGGGAACATGGCCAAGATCACGATTCCCGACATCATGACGGCAAGTGCCACGGCCAGATCCACGCGGTTACTTCGCCGGGCCTCGGTGCGGGCGAACCAGGTGATTCCCGTGACGTAGGCCAGAACGCCGACAACGACCATGATTTGCCCATGGGGGAAATGCCCGGAAACCACGCTCATTCCCAGCGCCACATTCAGCGCCCGACAGCCGCCCATTATCAGCGGTCCCAACAGCCACTGTCGGTGTTTAGCATAGCCATCGTAAAGGAGAATCACGCCAGCCAGCAACGTACCCGCAATGCCCGGGCCAAGGTGCCCGATCCAAAAGCTGGCCGTCCAGGCCAAACCCATACCGAGGATCAGCAGTTCCGCGCCGAGCCACGCGGCCGCACGACGCGAGATGCGGCCCGAGGGCAGCGGACGCTCCGGGCGCTCTTTCAGGTCACGCTCGTAGTCGAACACGTCGTTAAGCACCACGCCGCCGGCGTAGAGCGAGGTCGACGCGAGCAACAGCAGGGCCAAAGTTACGGTCGCTTGCAGTCCGGCGATCGGCATGACGAACAACATCCCCATCGCCACGTCGGCCATCGACGTGAAGAGGTTCGGCAGACGGACCAACTCGGCGCAGGCCTTGATCTGTTCGAGTTTGCCAAGCCGTAATGGGCGGTTATGTTCGGTCATAACGATTCAAGGTGCTGTTTGGCTTCCCGGCCCGCACGGTCGGGGGCGTCGATGTACGGATATAGTTCGACCGTGATCCAGCCGTCGTAGTCGGTTTGCCGGATGGCGGACAGCGTGGCTGCCAGGTCGAGCGCGCC
>CAYYOX010000869.1:0-2780 GCA_964473065.1 uncultured Planctomycetaceae bacterium
TTGCCACTGGAGGAGACTTGTTCGGAGAATCGTCGGTGTTGCGTAGCAACCGGAGGATTGTGGTGGTCGGCTATCGGCGGCGTAAACCCTGATTCTGCTCCCCGGCAGTGGACTCTCGTTCTTATGCTCTGCTTGGCAGCAGAGTGCAGGGCCGTTTACGGCTCTTTCCGGCGCAGCCGGTATTAGGCCCGTGCTTTAGCACGGGTTGGCGGGTGGGCTGATTGGCAGCGCTGCCGCTCCCGTTTCGCCCCGGCGTTGCCGGGGCGAGACGGGCTCGGCCAGGACGTGGCGGGCGGAGCCTGTGTAACCCGACGTAAACGTCGGGCCTAGACCGCCTTCGGCGGGAAGGGCCATGAATGGCCCTGGGGATGGAGACATTGGCGGCGGCGAAGAGATGGTTTCTTGACGCGTGGGTCTTCGTGCCTCGACCTGCCCTACGATCTGAGGTACGAAGGGGTTAGGAGTGTAGGGCCGTTTACGGTCCTTTCCGGCGCAGCCGGTATTAGGCCCGTGCTTTAGCACGGGTTGGCGGGTGGTCCCTCCCGTATTGCGTTCGGATTCCGGCTGCCGCGTCGCGGCAGCCGGAATCCGAACGTGGTTTGGATCGGAGGGGGCGTCTCGGCTGCGTAACCCGGCGTAAACGCCGGGCCGAATACCGCCTGCGGCGGGAAGGGCCATGAATGGCCCTGGGGATGGAGCTTTTGGCGTTAGCGAAGAGTAACCCGGCGTAAACGCCGGGCCTAATACCGCCTGCGGCGGGAAGGAGCCTGAAGGCCCCTGGGGAGACCTTGACGGGCAGCGGACAATCTATTCTCATGCGGCTAAGTTTCATCCGCTTGCCGGAGGCTGCCATGTCGCGGAACTATTACAGCGAAATCAACCTGCATGTGACGTGGCATACCAAGGGCAGTCTTCCGCTGTTGACGCCACGCGTCGAACCGTTGGCTCATCGCAGTTTGAAACACAAGCTCGTAAGCACCCCGAGCGTGTTCGTTCACGAAATTGGCGGCACGGAAACCCACGTGCATTTGGCCGTTACCTGTGCACCGACATTGACCCTCAGCGAGCTGATCGGACAACTGAAGGGCGCCTCCTCACACGAAGTGAATGAGGAAGTCGGGCTGCGTCAAAAGACGCTGCAATGGCAAACGGGCTACGGGGTGGTGAGTTTCGGCACGGGAGATCTCGATTGGGTCAAGGCCTACATCCGAAATCAGCGTGAGCACCATGCCACCGGAAAAGCCATCGATCGTCTTGAACGTATTACCCAGGCGGCCACCTAGCCGAAAGCGTAACCCGACGTGAACGTCGGGCCTAATACCGCCTGCGGCGGGAAGGGCCATGAATGGCCCTGGGGCTGGAGGCATTGGCGGCAGCGAAGAGATGGTCGCTTGACGCGTGGGTCTTCGTGCCTCGACCCACCCTACGTACTGAAGTACAAAGAGCTAGGGCTGATCGGCGACTTCGATTAGGGCTAGGATGGCGGCCTGGATGCTTCTTGGCATGCGGGGCCAGGCGTCGATGACCCAGGCTAGCTCGGCGTCGACCTTTTTGAAGCCGTCGGCTTCCGGCGGCAATGGCGTGGACGCCTTTCGGCCGGCGACAAGGATCGGCGTATCGGCTCCCAACTCGTCGACGGAGTCGATTTGGACCGCCGCCCTCGGCTTGAAACCGACCGCCGGCCCGTCATCTGCCGGCGCCGCGACGGCGGGCGCCTTCTTTTCGGCTTGCGGGGGCAGTTGCAGGGGAACTGCCAGGCCGTCGTCGGCGACAATCCGCAGCGATGGCTCGCGCGGTTGGGCAACAGCCGGCGACCGCGCCCGGTTAGTCAACGGCCGCGGGACCATCTGCTGGAGAATCTTCTCCGGATCGATCTTTTGCGGAATTGCGCTCATGATTCAGCCGTGAAACGGGAACCTTGGCAACGGATACGAACTGCGCCACCGCGCACGCACCATCCGGGCCCATACAACTGGGCCCAATAACTCCGCGAGCCTCGCGCGGCGAGACTCGTCGGGCCAGCGCGGTCGGATTGGTGCGCTGGGGCGATCAGGCGGCTTCGCCGGACGCGTTTACGTCCGACCAAGAGCGCTTGTACTGCAACGATTCCAGCAGTTCGGCGACCGTCAGGGTCTTGTTTTCCAACTCCAGCGGAATCTCCATGCCCGGATCGCAGACGATGTCGACCGTACCGTCTTCGCCGACCAGTTCGTCGAAATTGCGTAGCAATCCGTCCTGAACGGCCTGGCGAACCAGATGCCCTCGGGTGGCGGAAACTTCACTGGCCCGATCGCCGAGGCTGTCGGCGGCCCGTTTGGCCAAGGCCGGCAGAAACTCGCTGGGAATCTCGATCACGGTGGGAACATACACTTTTACTTGCATTGCGTGCCTCCTTATAGAGTCGACCTATCAACCCTCGCGCCGCCGATTGCGGGTCGGCACATTAGCGCCGGGGATAGGCACATACAGAAGCTATCGGCAGTCGTGTTGTAACGGTCCCACCGTTTTTTTCGAGTTTCCAGATTGACCCGAGAAAACCGGGAAAACTGGTCACACCGGGGGGATAGTGTTCACTTCCCTATGAACGGCCTGCCCGAGATCCGGAAAAAGGTGACAAGCGTTTCACCGAGTTCGCCTCGAAGGTGGGTAGAACGCGCTCGGCGATTCAATAAGGCGAGCGGCAGTTGAGAATTTACCAAATAGGCGGGTCGTTTGTGAGCGGCGAGGCGCTAGCCCAATGGTGCTTACTTTTGAAATTATCGGTTCATTGCCCTGAAAGA
>CAYYOX010000870.1:0-2775 GCA_964473065.1 uncultured Planctomycetaceae bacterium
CGTGGCGTTTGCACCTCGCCTTATAGCCGAAACGCCAAAACAGTTCTCCGGGGATCGGTCGTGGAAAGCCGAGGGCCGACGCCAGGCTATGAGACGAGAAAATCTGTCCAGTGGCTGGACAGGGTGGCTGGACATGGGGGTGGGGGTTCGTGATACAATCACCGGTGGCCGGCGGCCTGAAGCGGGGCCGGGTTGACGGCAATCCCAATCCGGAAGACAAGGTTCAGAAAAGGAGGTGTTGTTATGGCACTTCGTAAGAGGCCTGGTCGTTTGTTGCGGTTGCGGTGCGAGCGTTTGGAGCCGCGCCTTGTCCTCTCGGGCGACGTCCTGGGCGCCCTGGCAGCCGAACCGCTGCTTCACTTGCCGGACACGGCCCAGTTCGATGGCGTCGACGATTTCATCCAGTTCGCCGACCAGCCGGAATTGAACACGAACGAGTACACGATTGCCCTCTGGTTCAAGGCCGACGATGTGGCTGCCGGTACGCAGTCGTTGATCGCTCGAGGCGAGGACTGGGCTCGGGACAAAGCCCAATGGGTGGTCGAACTCAACGACCGCGTCAACCCGGGCAAGGTGCAGCTCTGGTATGAACGGGCCAACGACGCCGATCACTACTTCGCCACCGAGTCGACCATCGAATCCGGCCAGTGGTATCATTTTGCCGCGACCCGATCGGATGACGGGCGGGTGGAAATATACCTCGACGGCCAACAGGAACTTCAGACGATCGACAAGAGCCAACCGGCGTCGGTGAGCACGCCCGTTCTGCTGGGAGCGCGGCGGAACCAGCCCGAGCGGGTGCAGGACTACTTCGACGGAAACTTGCATGAAGTGGCAGTCTTCGGCGAGGTCCTGTCTGCCGATGCGATCGACGAGTTGATGGAGCAAACCCGCCCTGAGGATTGCTGGCTAAGCGATCGAATTGACATCAGCCCGGCCGGCGCCTACGTCGACGTGGCCATGTACCCGGACGGCAGCTTCGTGACGACTTGGGTGGAGACGGTCGACGGGAGTGAGGAGATTCTTGCGAGACGCTTCGACGCCCAAGGCAACTCGATGGGTGAGCGAATCGCGGTGAACATGACCACCGCGGGCAGGCAACACGATGTGTCTGTGGCTGCGCGGCCGGACGGTGGATTTGTGGCCGTTTGGGCGAGCCACCTTTCCGGGGTCGAGGCAATCTATGCGCGGCTGTTCGACGCCGACGGCATGCCGGCCAGCGGCGAGTTGCTGATCACCGACCAAGCGTTGGTCCACTGGGGCAGCCCCGATGTGGCCGTGGACGGCCAGGGGAACTTCGTGATGGTCTGGTACGGCGACGGCGTTCTGGCCCAGCGCTTCGACAGAACGGGCGCACCCATCGACGAGGCCTTTCAAGTTACCGCGGAGTTGCCGACGACCTATACCTGGCCGCATGTCGTGATGAATGATGCCGGGTTCTTCGCCGTCTCTTATCCGTCGAGCCAGTATAACGGAACCACGCTGGCGACCTTTGATGCCGAGGGCAAGCCGATTTCCAGCAGCCAGATCGACAGCTACTGGGGCACTGGCCTGGGGATCAACAACGACGGCCTGCTCGTGGTTTCCTGGGTGGACGACTATCCTGAGCAGCCGACCGGCGATCCCTACGCGTTGTACGCACAGATCTATAGCATCCTAGGCCACGAGATCGGTTCGCCGGTGATGGTTACTCCCGGCAAGGCCGGCGGTCGTGACTGGAACATCTACGAGAGTGACGTGACCGTGGACGACGAGTCCTTCATGGTCGCGTGGAGGGACTACGATTTCGACGGGGAGTCCCGTTGGGGCGACGGCGTGTACGCTTCCCGATTCGATCTGGAAGGCAACTTGCTCGGCGAGGAGATCGAGGTCGGCGTTATTGACGACGACGAAAAGCTGCCGGCCGTGGCAAGCGCCGGAGACGGCCGCTATGTGGTCGCCTGGCAACGGCAATGGGGCGACGGCGTGTCGGCCAAGACCATTCACTGCCCGCTGCCGGGCACAAGCCAACCGGGGGATCCTCTGCTGTGGATCGAGGACCGCCACGAGTTCGACGGCGTCGACGACTATCTCACGGTCGACCAGGCGAATTTGAATGTCAACCAATATACGATCGGCTTCTGGTTCAAGGCCCACGACCCGGGTCGTGGCGAACAGGCGCTGATCGCTCGGGGTGAGGATCTCAACGACAAGGCGCAATGGATCGTTCGGCTCAACACGGACGAGAGCCCGGGCAAGCTCCAGTTGTGGTACGAAGACCGCTACGACCGCGACGCGGTCTTTGCCGGCACAACGACCATCGCCGGCGGGCAGTGGTACTATGCGGCGGTAACCCGCTCGTCCGACGGGCAGGTGCAGATCTTCCTCAACGGCGCGCTGGAACTGTCAACGCACAGTCCACTTGTGCCCGTGTCGACCGCGGCGCCCGTTCTGATCGGTGCACGGACCAATGCACCGTACAAGGTTCAGGACTTCTTCGGCGGTTCGATGGACAACATCACTGTCTTTGATAAGGTGCTTTCCGCCTACCAGATCAACCGCCTGATGATCGACACGCCCCACGAGCAGCAGCCGGCTGAACCGGTTTACAGCCATCCGGGTCCGATCGAACTGAACGGCGTGGATCAGTATCTCTCGATCGACGACGCCGCGTTGAACACGTCGGTCTACACGATCGCGTTGAGTTTCCGCGCCGACGATCCCAACCACGGCACGCAGGCACTCATCGCCCGTGGGGAAGATTGGGCGTCGGACAAGGCACAATGGGGCGTGGAG
>CAYYOX010000871.1:0-2774 GCA_964473065.1 uncultured Planctomycetaceae bacterium
TCTGAACTGGCCCGAGTCGCAGTTGTCCTTCACGTCGGCAAACGCGCTGAGGAGCCGTTCGTGCCCGCAGACCCAGCCGATCCGCCAGCCGATCATGTTCCAGCCCTTCGAGAGCGAATGGATTTCGACACCCACCTCGTCGGCGCCCGGCACTTGGAGAAAGCTCAGCGGTCGGCCTTCGAAGGTGAGCATGACATGGGCTGCGTCTTGTACGACCACGACCTGGTTGTCCCGGGCGAATTGCACGACCTGGGCAAAGAACTCTTCGGTGGCCACTTTGCCGGTGGGGCTGTTCGGGTAGTTGATCACCAGCAGCTTGGCCCGACGCCGGATCTCTTCGGGGATCGAGTCCAGGTCGGGCAGGAAATCGTTCTCGGCCAACAGGGGCAAACGATGCACTTCGCCGCCGTAGTATTGCGTATGCGTGCCGGCCACCGGATAGCCGGGCGTGGTCATCAAGGTCACGTCGCCCGGATCGATCAGCGTGGCCGGGAGCATGGCTAGGGCCGTCTTCGAGCCGATGCAGTGGTTCACTTGCGTGGCCGGGTCGAGCGTCACGCCGAACTGGCGGTCCATGAATCGGGCCACGGCCTGCTTGAATTCGGCGATCCCATTGTCGGCATAGCCCCGGTTCTCGGGCCGATCGATCTGTTGGGCCATCACCTTACGAACCGCCTGTGCGGCCATTTCGTCGTTTTCGCCGATGCCGAAGTCGATCAGCGACCGTTCGGGATGCTCGGCCAGGGCCTTTCGCTTGGCCCGTTTGATCTTCTCGAACTTGTAGATCTCGGTACCTTTGCCGTAGTTGGCGCCACCAATTCGCTGGGAAAATAGCTGCTGAAAGTAGGGATCGCTCATGGAACATTCGTCGGGAAAACAGGAAATCCGGACAGGAAAACGCTTAGTTTAACGCATACGACGTGGTTCAACAAGAACATCGTCCGGTTTTCCTTTATTGCTCGGTCGTGCCGGATGAAGTAAGATGAGGAAAGCTTTCCAGCAAGACCGGCATGGTTGGAGTGACGCTCATGGAATACTTGGCCGCGCGGAAATGGTTCTTCGCTTGCGTTCTTGTGGCCGTGGCTGCTGTTTGGGTGAACGGGGCCGCAAAGAGCAACGCGTCCCATGGCATGATGACCCTCGCACGCGCCATCCAGGATGTGGCCGACGGTAAGATCTCTAGCGTGCCGCAGGACGTGCATCGTCAGGCCAAGGCGTATGCAAAACGTGCTGGCATCCTTTTGCTGATTGGTTTCTGGATATTCTTCGCAAGTGTGGCACTATTTGTTGGGTCCTTGATCAAACGCGAACCGGCAATGCACAGCATTGCCGTCGTGCTGCTGACTATCGCCGGACTCCTCCAACTTCTGATGGTGTAGAGGTTCCGTCAGGGCAAGCCCTGACCTACTATTCCAGCCCGCTTCGCAGGATCTCGCTTAACGGTGGTAGCTCGCTGACTGGGCTCGAGTAGAGCGTTTGCTCGTATTGGTCGAGCACGTCGAGCAGGTCCCCGGCGATGTCTTGGCAGCGGTCCGAGACGTCGTTCACTTCCCAGCGGTCGTCCGGTTTGGCGAACAGTTCGACACGATCGGCGCGACGCAAGTACCAGGCCGGCGTGCGGATGGCGCGTTGGTTACCCTCGCCACGGATGCACAGCCGATCGCGCGTCGCGTCGACTTCCTGCCGAATGATCGGCAATAGGTTGACCGACGAGGGCGAAGGCGGCAGCGGTCCGACTCGCCAGTGGTTCAACAGCGTGGCCCAAAGATCGGCCGGCTCGACCAGGGCGTGGCTGCGGGCGGAAGCGGCCAGCCGGTCGGGAAATCGGATCATCAACGGCACGTGCACCAGTTCGCCGTATAAGGCCTCATCGCACGAGCCCACCCGGCCGTGTTCGCCCAATGGAAATCCCCGCGGCGAAGTCAACACGACTAACGTCTGCTGGGCCAACTTGCTGTTGTCGAGAAATTCGAGGAAGGCGCCCAGGCAGGTATCGAACAGCGAGACTTGCCCGGCGTAGGATTGCGTGATCCCCAGCAGTTGGTCCGGGTCGTGGTCCTCGGGCAGCGTCAACTCGGGTACTTCGATCGAATCGGACGGTTTCGGATCGCCCTCTTCCCAATAGGCTTGGCGAAACTGCCGGGGGGCGTCCCAGACGGTTCCCAGCCCGGCCAGATGGCACCACAAGAGGAACGGCTCGTCGGCCGATTGCAGGTAGTCGATCGCCTGGACGAAGCATCGGGCCAAGTGGGTCTGCTCGACTTCTTCGGCCTGCTGCGGTTGCCAGGTCGGGTCGACGTCGATCAGTTGGTCGAACTGGGCGGCCAAGGGATGTTCGGCCACGATCCGGTCGTCACTCAGCAAGGCCGTACGCACGCCCGCATGGCGCAATATCTCGGCCAGACAGGGACGATCCGGCGGCGGCAACTCGGGGCACAAGGCGTGCCATCCGTTCCAGTATGATCGGTAGACCGATTCGAGCCGAGGGTTGTCGATCAGCATCTGATCGAACGTAAAGGCCTGGCAAGCCAGCCGATCCACCGAGGGCGTCTCGATCCACGTGTTCCCATAGGCGCCCAGGAACCCGGCGTGCAAGCGATCGACGACAAGACAAATAGCGTTCATGCCGTGATTGTACGGGAATCAGGGCCCGAAGCGGAAGGCGGGTGGTGGTATGGTGCGGAAAGAAAGGAGAGGAAAAAAGGGGAAGAGGGAAAAGGGGAAAAAGCTTGAGTAGCGGGATACAAAACTAGTAATAGTCGCGCAGAGGCGCG
>CAYYOX010000872.1:0-2771 GCA_964473065.1 uncultured Planctomycetaceae bacterium
AACCTGTCCATTTAGGGGCGTTACTTCCGGGGGCGGATGGTGTAATTCCAGTCTCCGTGAAACTTGTCCCTGCGTAGGCGAACCATCGCGAGTTGGGCATCGGACACATGAATCCCTTTCTTATAGACATGACGATCCAGGGCAGCTTTCACCGAAAGACCCTCGCGCGTGCGAGTGGAGCCTATCAGTTTCACGATCACCGCGCGACTGATCAGCGGCTGGCCGCGCCAGTTCTCGGTAATATGACAGAACATGCGATGCTCGATCTTGTTCCACTTGCTCGTGCCCGGAGGGAAATGGCAAACCGTGATCGCCAGACCCAACTCGTCCGCAAGGCCCTGCAGGCAGAGCTTCCAAAGTCGGCGTCGGCTGCCGTTACTGCCGCCTCCGTCGGCCGTAATCAGCAGCTCTTTCGCATTCGGGTAGACTCGCGAGCCCATGCGGCGCCACCAGCGACGAATCGATTCGACCGCGAACTCCGAGGTATCGCGGTCGATACCCACGTTAACCCACCCTTCGTTCTGCGTGACATCATAGACGCCGTACGGAATGGCAACTCCAAGCTCTTTGTCTTGGAAGTCGTGCGTGCGCACCGGCTGGGGCGAACCCTGAGGACGCCACTCGCGGCCCCCGTTCTTGAAATCCCCGACCAATTCGCGTTTTTTCGTGTCCACGGAGATCACGGGTCGCTTTCGTCGCTGGAAGGAGCGCACCTTCTTGTTGATGTGCAAAAACTGGGCGTCTCGGTCCGGATGGTCCGCGCCTTCCCGCATCTTTCGATTCGCTTAAAGGCTGTACCCCAATTGCTTCAACAACCGGCTAACCGTCATGTGGCTTACCTGGTGCCCCATGCGAGCGAGTTCGGTCGCCAGCTTCCGAGTGCTCTTCGACGTCCACAAAAGCGGGGACGAAGGGTCGCCGCATGTTGCCGGCTCGACCAACTTCTCCAGGTCGCCAAGCAACGACTCGTCTGTTTCGTGCAACGGTCGGCGTCCACCTCCCTCACGTCGACAACGCTGCGAAGCGACATCCTCGGCCAAATCGGGAAACTCTTCTTGAATCTCCCGAATTCCTTTACGTATGGTCGTGCGCGACATTCGAGTTGCTTCGGACACGGCGGAAATGCCCCCACGTCCAATCGTCAACGCCTCACAGGCCGCCCAGCGGCGTTTCAAACGTTCGTTCATCATCTGCGACAATCTCTCATACTTTTCCTGCACCAACGGCATATCGTACCTCCTTGTACGATCCGAAGCGATACGTGTGCAAGATGATGACAGATCATCGCATATTGGTCAAGTTAATTTGTTACAGGTCCTAAGTTTGCCTAAGGCGACAAACAAACGCCAAGACGGCCAAGCTGATTTTATGATTGTAAAACTGACTTTCGACGAAGCGAATCCGCAAATGAAATAACTTCCGAAAAGGGAACGCAGCTCTTTTTTCGCCGCTTCATCGAAGATAGCCCAAGAGAACAATGCCATGACTGAGCCGAAAAAGAGCTGCGTCCCAATCCTGTTCGGCTCGAAACTTGCCATTGTCCAGTTTGTTACGAAAGCCGATCTCGGCCCTGCTTTTCCGATGGTTCTCTGGCGATTTCGCTTGCGGGCGGGGTATATGGGCACAATAGCGAAACCCAAGGAGTAGCTCGTAGCGGCACCGCAAATTGAGTGCCGAACAGTATTGGCTGCGTCCCCTTTTCCCCCCGGTCATCCGCTTGGAAGCACCCCGTTTGTGGATCGTCTGGAACAAACCACCGGTCGTGTCCTCCGTCCCAAGAAACCCGGCCGCCCGCCTAAATTGCTTAAATCCCCATAATTAGTTCGTGTCCCCGGAATTCCCCGGAATTCCCGCCGGCTCGAGCAGCCCGAACCCGTTGACCGCGGCCCGGAAGATGGCCTCCAGATCATGGTCGTCGGTCTTGTTGTCGCCATGGGCCGGCAGGCGATAGTGCTTCGACGCGAAGGGACGGACCAGCCGCGTTTCGACGCCCGCCTTGCGGAACGCCCGCTGGATCGGCCGGTGATAGGTTCCGGTCATTTCGACCGCCACGATCGCGTCGAGGATATTGTGCTGCGCGCACGCCTCTTTGAGTTGGATATTCGGCACCTCCATCTGCAGCCGAGGATGTTCGAATTAGGTCGGCGGCACGAGCACCTTCCCGTAGAAGTCGCACAGCATCCACTTCGACCGGGCCTTGGCACAGTCGATCGCAACGACCCCGAACCGCTGCGGCCCCGCCTTTTGCACCCGCGGCTGGATGATCCCATTAGGCTTCCCAAGTAGGGCTGGACCGTTTGGGCGGTTTTTGCGAGAATTGCGTCTTGTAGCCATTCCAACTGTCTCCTGTTTTGGGGAAAAAGGGTTTGTACCTTTCCCATAACGAACAGTTGGAATGGTTTTGTTGATTTCTTGTCAAAAGAAACGACATACCAGGGGTCAGAACTGTTTTCCTCGCAGTAAATAGTTCTGCCCCCTTTCTCACGGACCGCCTTCTCACGACGGGAGTTTCAACTCTTCGTCACTGAGCGAACAGGGTGCGCCGCTCTGGGGAATCTCATGGTGGGCGGTCCACAGGATGCCGTTGACGATGGCTCGGCGGAACGGTTCTGTGGTGAAGCATTCGTGGAAATGGCCCAGCGTGTTGCCGTAGGAACGCCCGCCGCCGGCTCGTTGGTAGACCCAACCGACGACCTGGTCCTTGTCTTGGACCGAAACCGTCATCACCGGCTTTGCCTCCGGCAGGAACTTCAAGTCGAGGTAGAATTCCT
>CAYYOX010000873.1:0-2769 GCA_964473065.1 uncultured Planctomycetaceae bacterium
GAACGGCCAACACCGCGTCGGCCGCGATAATCAGACCGTCCGGCACGCCGTTGTCGGTCAACGCCACCACGAAGGGACCGACTTGGTTGGTGAACCGATTGGCACTTATCATGACCGTTATCGTCTTCTTATGCGTCGCCGAACGAACGGCAGTAGTAAGGCCGCACCAGCAAGCAACAGCAGCAGCGCCGACGGTTCGGGGACGGCCAGGGCCAAGCCGTGATCTGAGCCAGCGGCCACAGCGATGAAGCGGTTGCCGGCAGGGATATCGATCTGCCCGAGTGCACCATAGCCCCAACCCGCGAGCGATCCATCAGAGTTCACGGCAAGACTGTGCCCGTATCCGGTGGCAATGTCGATGAAGCCATCTCTCTCCGGAACGTCGCACTGGCCGAACACATTTCCACCCCAGGCCGCCAGCGAGCCGTCCTCTCGAATCGCTACTGTGTGTCGCTGTCCGGCGGTGATGGCCACGAAGTCGTTTCCATCGGGAATTTCTAACTGGTTATTACGATTATCGCCCCAAGCCACCAAGGAACCATCCGCCTTAATGGCCACGCTGTGAAAAGTACCGGCTGCAATGGCAATGAAGTCATCGCCTTCGGGTACGTCGCTTTGACCCGTCCCGTTGTTTCCCCAACCTCGCAAAGAGCCGTCCGTCATCAAAGCCAGACCATGCATGCCCCCTGCGTCAAACGTGACAATACCGCTTCCTGTGGGCATGCCTTCCAACCCGATCTCGTCGCCCCATCCGACCAGGGAGCCGTCTTCTTTGAGGGCGAGTCCGAAGTTACCGCCGGCCTCGATATCCACAAAACCGTAGCCTAAGGGAACTTTGGTCTGGCCGATGCGGTTGCTGTTGGCGCCCCATGCCACAATCGATCCGTCCTCTTTCAGTGCCGCGCTCCACTTCCCGCCCCCAGCGATGTCCACAAAATCACTCGTCGAGGGCACATCCGTTTGGCCGAAATCATTGTGCCCCCATGCTTCGATCCAGGCGGCCGAGCAAGTTGGAGCAACAGCAATCGGACGCAGTAGAGTGATTGCCGTGAGCAGGCAGGCGTATCGTAACACGCTCATTCGGATAGACATGAGTTCTTCTCCGTATCTTGAAAACATCACGCGGTTCAGTGTGTCACCCAAATGACCAAGATATCCTTGATTGGCCGGCCAATAATTGGCTGACCCAGGCTGTCAACCACGCTCAACTCCAACTCAACCCGACCGCCGCCTTGTTGAACTGTTCCTTCAACGTAGACTGTGAACGGGAAAGACGTGGAACTGATGTCCCAGGAAGTTCCAGGGTCAATTGGTGTTATCATGTCTTGTGAATACCACACGTCGATAATCAGGTCGGAATCATCCCAATCGAGTTTCAGGAACTCTTCGGTCAACTCGCTGGCATTGTCTATGACATCGATTTTGACCGCTTGCCAGGGTCCGTCGGGGTGGGTCATGTCGAGCAGCGAGCCGGTGCTGAACCCGTTTTCGATCCGATTCACCCAGGAACCGGGCTCGTCGTTGGCTATAGTGGTCCTCGGAACGGCCAACACCGCGTCGGCCGCGATAATCAGACCGTCCGGCACGCCGTTGTCCGTCAGCGCTACCACGAAGGCGCCGTCCACGTTGGTGAACGGGCCCAGGTACTTGAACTCCTGCCCATGCCACTGGTTGCCGGCGGGCGGGTCAATTTCTTGATTGATCGAGATCCCGTTGGGCGTTAGTAGCGTGCCGCCGCCGGTGGTGACGGTGACCGTCACGTCGGTGTAGCCGTTGGCGGCGCCCAATCCGCCCCAAGTCATGTATAGATCGACCTCGGCGGCCCATGTCGCCACGCCCCAACTCCACCAATTGTCGCCGACTCCCTTAAAGTCGTTCTCCGCCACCCCGTCGACCTCCAGCACCTGTTGGCTGCCGTCGTAGGCTGTCAGATAAACCGTTGTTGCTTGCCAATGCTCCTTCGCGTCGGGCTCATCGCTTTGTTGTTGAAAATCGCACGCTGGTCCCGAATCGTCGAAGATGCCTATCTGTGCCTGGGCGACCATATTCACCTCCGGCCAGGGAAGATCGTACGGGTTAGTGAAGTGACTGGCACTTATCATGGGCCTCATCGTCTTTTCATTCGTCGACAAAAGTACGGCAGCAGTGGCGCCGTGGCGATGAGCAACAGTATCAGCGTTGAGGGTTCGGGGACGGCTAGGGCGGCGGCGAAGTCCCAGCCGCCGTCGATGGCGGTGAAGTGCGTGCCGGCCGGCACGTCGAGTTGGCCCCAGTAGTTCCTGCCCCAAGCGGCCAGGGACCCGTCGGCTCGCAACGCGTAACCCTGGAGATGTTTCGCGTCGATCGCCACATAGTCGTTGCCCGCAGGCACATCGGCTTGACCGAAATCGTTGAGGCCCCAACCGGCCAGCGACCCGTCGGATCGCAAGGCAAGCCCATGAAAGGTACCGGCTGAGATGGCTGTGAAGTCGTGCCCGGACGGAACGTCGGTTTGGCCCACATCGTCGCGTCCCCAGCCCATCAGCGACCCATCGGCACGTAGTGCAAGCGAGTAGGCTGCGCCTCCGCTGACGGCGAGAAAGTCGGTGCCGTCGGGTACAACGGTCTGGCCGTTCCCGTCGTATCCCCAGCCGATCAACGAACCGTCGGTCTTGAGAGCCAAACTGAAACTGTAACTGGCCGCGATCGCTGCAAAATCGTTCCCAGGCGGAGCGTCGGCTTGGCCGAAGTCGCTGTGCCCCCATCCGGCGATGGACCCGTCTTCCCTCA
>CAYYOX010000874.1:0-2767 GCA_964473065.1 uncultured Planctomycetaceae bacterium
ATGATCATGGTGCGTGCCGTCGGAGCGACCCAAAGCCCCGTGGTGGGCGACGTCAGCGAGATCCACGTCCGCACCCACCAGGGCGACGACTCCGTAAACCTGCCGGCCAGCCTAAGCTGGTACGTCACCGACCTCTGGGCGCCTCTGTGGGCCTTCGGCGGCGACGGGAACGACGGGATTATGGGCGGCGAGATGACCGATTTGCTCTTCGGCGGCGACGGCTGGGACGAGTTGGTGGGCATGAACCGCGCCGACTACATGTTCGGCGGCACCGGCAACGATGTCCTGGAAGGCATCCGAGGCGACGACATCATGCATGGTGGCGCCGGCAACGATAATATCGAGGGCTGGGAAGGCGCCGACATCATCTACGGCGGTGACGGTGACGACCGCCTTGGCGGCGGTTCCTTCGACATGCGGGCCGAAGACGGCGCCGACATAATCTACGGCGGACCGGGACACGACGTGATCGACGGCGATTCGGGTGACGACTTCCTCTACGGCGAGGAAGGCAACGACGAGATCTACGGATGGACCGGCTACGACACGATCGACGGAGGCCCGGGGTTCGACAACCTGTTTGCCGAATATGATTCGGAGGACATCACATTCGACAGCGACGACTTCCTCTGCTACGAGTCGTTTGACCCGGCGCCTCCCGGCGAGCAGGGGGCTACGCTCGGCAGTTCGACTGATGATTCAGAGCCGGTGGCCGAGGTCGATCTGGTCTTTGACATACCGTCCGAGAAGAACGGCAGGCCGTATGATTACGGTGTCGACGGTACTTGGGAGAAGGACCATTACAGTTGGGACCAGCGAGAGGAGAACGGATTCTATGGTGGGATGTTCCTTGAAGTGATTGACGACGGGGGAGACCCGGACCGAGAAAGGGGCGAAATCTACGTCCGGACCTTGCCTGTGGAGCACTCGAACTACGATGACTTCGACGGCGACACACTCCGACTCGAACTGAAGAGACGGTACGGCGATATCGACATCACGGTCTGGCCCAATGAGACCACCGAGGACCCCGCTGACGAACTCGCGACGAACTACGGCCCAAGTACAGGAGACCCAGATACAGACGTTTATTACCAGGAGTGGACGATCGGCGGCCCGGATCCGGATATTCTGATAAACGACGGGACCCCCGTGAACATTTGGGTCGAGGGCATGCCGCGCACGGGCACCAGATCCTATTATGACTTCAAGCTGTTTATCGTCCCCAGCGACGGGAGCGACCCCGACGCCGCACGCCCGATCCCCGACCGGCTCGCCGTGAACGCGTTCGGCGAGGATTTGGCGCTGTTCGGGTTTACGGTCGACGAAGTAACGGATGAGTTGGTGCTCACGCTGGACGGGACGAGCTGTGACCTCACCATTTACCGTTCATCCACCCCCACGCTGGACGAGCCGGGCGCAAATCCCGTGCCGTTGCTGGAGATCGAGGATATCGAGGTGGTCGAGGGAACCTATACCTACCGCTTCGATCCCGTGTTCGCGAACGATACCTACCAGGAAAACTATTACCTGATCGCGAAGCTCGATCCGGACAACAAAGTTAACTGGGAGACCGACGAAACCAACAACGAGTTCCTCTTCGAAGGCGGCATCTTCCAGGCCTTTAGCGAGGACACGGAGAACCCGGGGACCTGGCTCCCGGGGATCGTTCACGTCCTCGGCACCGACGCGGACAATACGGTGGCTGTCGACGTCGTGATCGAGGGGCAAGACACGAACGTGGAGCTCACGCTCACCGTGAACCAGGAGGAGATCCAGGCGAAGGATTACGAGATCAGCACCGTTGAAGACGTTCACATCGCCACCTATGACGGCGACGACACGATCGACTTGGCCGAGGGAACGGGCCTGGAAGACGTCGGCGTGAACATCTTCGGCGGAGAAGGCGACGACCGCCTCGACGTGCTCAACGACACGACCGTCAAATCCCTGACGATCGACAACATCACCCTGCGAATCGACCCCGACACGACGCTCTCCGTCGGCAACTTCACCATGTACAGTGGGGCAACCTACGCGCCGCAATTGGGTGTCAATCGAGTTCCGGGGGAGGAAACTTTGATTACGGGAATGATCAACGTGACAGGAGACGTGAACCTCGCCGGCACACTCTGGCCGGAGCGCCGGTGGGATGTGGTCGACGACCCGCCGCCATATTCCATTGCGAAGGGGCGGAATAGTTGCGGCGGGTACACCGTACAGATCATCGAGAAGAGCGTCAAGGAAACTGAATGGGGTGAGTTTAACGACTTCCGGACGCAGACGGAGACGCCTAGCGAGCCCGGCGATCATCTTAATCGCGGCGTGTGGCTGACCGATCTGTTTACTGGCGAGCCCGGTAATAGCGCGGCCGTGACGTACGACCGCGACCCCGAACCCGAAAATCCTGACTTCGTGTACATCGACCTATTCCAGGCCATAGTCGGCGACACTGACGGGAACCACAAGGTCGAAGGTTGGGATCAAATCAACATCCTCCAGGCCGGGCTGTTCGGCGATGGCGTTACGCCATTGGCCAACTGGACCAACGGGGATTTCAATGGCGACCATAAGGTTAGCGGTGAAGACCAACTGTTGCTAATGGGCACCGGATGGTTCGGTGACGGGACGTATTGGACCGGGGAGGCCGCGCCCGGCTATGGTCCAGGCGGGGCGGCTCAGGGCGCGAGCAGCGCTCCAATGGGCATGGCTCAGGGCGGCTCGACTGTGGAATTGGTGCTTACGCCTCGGGGGCTGATGATCGATA
>CAYYOX010000875.1:0-704 GCA_964473065.1 uncultured Planctomycetaceae bacterium
GCGGGGGGTGGCTCCATGTCGTTTCATGTGCCCTTTGCTTCTTAAACCTGCGACTTCAGGTAGACATGTTTTCCGTCGCTGGAGAGGATGTCATTGAGCCCGACCGGCAGATTGAGCACCTTCGTCCGCGCATGCAGGTCTTCGCCCGAGTCGGGATCGCGGTCGTCGAGGATCGTCTCGGAGATTTTTTGCCCGGTCTTGGGATTCAGCCGCAAGACCCGAAGGCCCCCGTCAAGGAATACGGAGCGTCCGGCCACGCAATGCAGCACTCCGTCTTGCACGAGCACGCTGCCATGCACGGGCCAGACCGATTCGACTTGCTCGTAGGACATCAGCCGTTGGTCGATCGGCGCCCCGCGGAATCGCCAGGCCAGCTCGCCGTTGGCCGCCCGCAGACAATAGATCCAACCGTCGGCCGACCCGAACAGTACGCGGCCCTCGTAGATAGTCGGCGGCGAGTCGACCCGTCCGCCGACCGTGTAGCTCCAAATCGATTCACCCGTCTCGGCATCCAGGGCGAGAATCTGGTGCGTGTCGATCGAGGCCAGGAACACCTTTCCACCGGCAATCACCGGACTGCTGAGCCGGCCACCGGGCCTCGAGGCCCAAGCGATCTTCAGCTCGGTCGAGCACTTCGTACCGGAAAAGCCGCTTCTCGACGCATCTCCCCGATACGTAGGCCAATCGTCGGGACTGATGACGGA
>CAYYOX010000875.1:714-2765 GCA_964473065.1 uncultured Planctomycetaceae bacterium
TCTCCGGATAACACGCGCACGGGTGCTGCGGGGCGTAGAGCAACCCGTTGCAAGGCATGACGCCGTACGAACAGGCCCCGCGGATCCAATGGTGGATCTGCCAACTCTCTTTGTCGATGTCGACGAACTCGGTCCCCGTTCGGGCCATCAAGAGGTACTTGTCGGTGGCCTTGCCGCGATAGCAGCGATGGTGGAACCAGTAGGTTTCCACATCGGGTGGGAACTCTCGTTTAACTTCGCCCGTGTGCGGATCGTGGCCCGTGAGAATGCCCGAGTCCGCTCCGCCGGTCGTGGCCCCGGACCAGACGAGTCCTCCGGCCACCAACAGGTCTTCCGGCGATTGGTATCCGGTCGGCCCGTGCTTTGCGCTCCATAGTTTTTTCCCGGTTTCGGCCGAGAGCGCGATCATCGTGTCTTGTCCGCCGCGGTGTGGCACGTATTTCTCGCCACCCGCGAAAAGGACAACTCCCTGGTAAACAACCAGCGTCGGCGCGAAGTGAGAAAGGATGCTCTGACAGCGCGGCACCTCGGTCGACGCCCAGAGCTGCTCGCCGTCGGTGCGATCCAAGGCCACGATCTTTTCGCCGTTGTGGAAGTAAACGCCACCGGGCCCCACCGCCAGAGTAAGCGGCACGGTCACGCTCCGCTTCTTCCAGAGAATCTCTGAAGTGTCGGCCTTGACGGCCACGACGGATGTCGGCTGCTCGCTCCATGGCCGCTCGTAGCCTTCGGTCTTGATCTGGTCGATGTCCTTATAGGGAGCCCGGGGTTGGAAGCGTTTGACCGGGTTGTCGTTGACTACTAGAAACAGCACGCCGTCGGCGACGATCATCTCCTCGGTGGCTTGGGTCCCTTCGTAGGTTCGAATGATTTCTCCGGTGGCTGCATCCAAGGCAGAGACCGGGGCATCGATGCCGAGCGTGGCATAGAGCGTATCGCCGATGCTGACGATCCGCCGCGGCAGGTGGGCCGGCCCGCTCTTCAACGGCCAGAGATGCGTATGCCAGCGGCTGATCGGTCGTTTCCAGAGCAGCGTTCCGTTGAAGGCGTCCCGGGCGATCAGCGTCCATTTCGGCGGCAACTCGATGGCCGTCCTGGGACCCTCGTCGAAGATATAGAACAGGCGCCCGGCCGAGGAGACCAAGGCGCTGACGCTGCCCATGTGATCGTGCATCCGCGACCAACGTGGCCCGCCCACCCATTGCAGATGGCGCGGCGGCCCGACCACCGAATCATGGGCCACCGCATTGTTGGTCGGGTCGTGCATGTAGTGCGTCCACTCGTCGATCTCCACCGGCCTCGGCTTGACGGTCTTCGTCCATTGCTCGCCCTCTTTGATGAAGGCCACGCCGCCCGGGCAGAGCACGCGCATCACTTCATCCATGGCAATGCCCGAATCGGGTAGATCCTCGGCAATCACCAAATTCACGAGGTTATCGACGTAAGGAAGTTGCGAGTTGCTGAGCCGATCGATCGACACTTTCGTGCCGTATATCCCCAGCGCCTGGACATGTTCCCGGGCTTGGCGGACGTTGTTCGGATCAACATCCAGACCATGCACCATAAAGCTGGGCTTCGCGCCAAGGGTCGCTGCGAGCTTGCCGTCACCGCAGCCGAGATGCACAATCATCCCACCTCGGATGCCCGTGGCTTCAAGAATCTGTTCCGCCTGATTGGCCCCCGCCTCGGTAACCAACCACAAGGAAAGTGCGAAGAGTACTGCGGTCCGGCCGGCCAGTTGGGAAATGAGCATCACCACGCCCTCCGTTTCATAACTGATGTTTCGCGTTTGACTTCAGCCCAGAACACTTCCAGGCCCCGAATGTAGGCCATTCCAACATTCTGCTCTCCCCGTGTCAAGCGGCGGGTGGATTTCTTCAGGAGATCTGCAAAGTCGGTTTTGTGGAGTGGAAAAAGGGGACTGGCTCCGTCGGCACCATGAATCACCACTGCAATACTCGATTCCACTACCCTACAAAGCCGCAAGCGGCTAGCTCGGATTATTCATGACCCTGAGAATTGCGTGACACACTGTCGTAGCTACGTTCGCC
>CAYYOX010000876.1:0-2008 GCA_964473065.1 uncultured Planctomycetaceae bacterium
GCGATAAACTCGTCGGCAAGGTGCGAACTGAGGTGGTAGTAGCTGAGCTTCCCTTCCCAGCGACCCTGGCGCAGTGTCAACGGAATTCCGAAGCGGAAATCGGAGGCCACCATGTCGCGGCCTCGCTCCAAGTCCAAACGCGGAAACGCGGCCCCTTCGATGTCCAACTGCCAGCCTTCCGGCCAAAGGGCGTCTTGCGTGCCATAGCGCAGTATCCCCACACGGCCGCCGAGCGTCACATCCCAGAGCCAGCCCTGGTCCTCGCCCAAAACCCACTGGCTGGCGAAACGCGGTTCGCGCCCCCCGGCCAGATAGGAGCGGTACATCAATCCCGAGGGCAGGAATTCCCACCGCCAACCGCCGGCCGAGTAGGCCCCATAGCCGACATTTCCGTAACCCAACGGGGAAGGCATACTTTGAAAACTACCGCCGCCACACGTGTCGCAAGGGATCGGCTCGATCGTCTCGGCTGTGATGACAGGGATGGCCTGCGGCGGAGATTGAGCAACCGAGAACGTGGCCGTCAGGCAAATCAGGGCAGTGCCGAGAATCGGTCGGAGCAAGTCGGACATGGTCGATCCTTAGGGGATTGAAAAGGCGTCGCAGTGTAGCGATTTTCCCCAAGCAGAGGGAGAGGAATCCTAATCGGCGCAACTCTTTGTGGCGAAGCATGTTACGACCCAATCGATCTCATGGCTGCTCGACACGTGGAACCATAATTGTAAGATAAAGGCCGACGCCGATCGCCGTATCACCCAGCAAACGGGAGATCCACGACATGGTTCTGTTGGAGTTCAGTATGTTTCCCCTCGACAAGGGGGAGAGCCTCAGTCGTTATGTGGCCCGGAGTCTCGATATTATTGACCAAAGTGGGCTCGATTACCGTTGCCACGCCATGGGAACCACCTTGGAGGGGGAATTTGGCCAGGTGATCGATGTCGTTCGGCAGTGTTTCGAGAGAATGGCCGAGGACTGCGATCGGATCGAATGCTCGGTGAAAATCGACTACCGCAAGGGACATCCCGGCCGGCTGGACTCGAAAATCGCCAGCGTCGAGCAGAAACTGGGCCGGCCGGTCCGCAAATAGGCGACATTTCCGGCAAAAGGCCCCGTTTGGCGAGGAGGCGGCAAGGGGCTATAATTGCGTATTGTATTCTCAACGATCAGACTTCCGTCGAGCGGGACATGGCTACAACCACACTAGCAAGCGAGCTTCGGAAGTGCCTTGGCCGAGACCACGTTCTCTCGGCCCCTTCCGAACTGGCCGTCTACGATTGCGATGCCTACACGGCCCAACGTCGCCCGCCCGAGGCGGTCGTCTTTCCGCGTACGACCCGCGAAGTAGCCGACGTCGTTCGCGTGGCTCGAGAGCATGGCGTGGCGATCGTTCCGCGCGGGGCGGGCACGAGCTTGGCCGGCGGATGCGTGCCGGTCGAGGGCGGCATGGTCGTCGTGCTGACTCGGATGAATCGCATTCTCGAGATCAATCTGCGTGATCGAATGGCCGTGGTCGAGGCGGGCGTGCTCAATATCCGTTTGACGCGCCAACTGGCCGGCTCCGGCTATCACTTTGCCCCGGACCCTTCCAGCCAAGGCACCAGCACCATCGGCGGCAACGTGGCGACCAACGCCGGCGGACCGCATACGCTGAAGTACGGCGTGACGGTCAACCATGTGCTGGGCATCGAGGCCGTTTTGGGTGACGGGTCGATCGTGCAACTCGGGCCGGTCGAGGATCCGGCCGAGTTGGATCTGATCGGGCTGTTGGTCGGCGGCGAAGGCACGTTGGGGATCGTCACCAAAGTCTGGGTCCGATTGACGGCCGATCCGGAAGACTATCGCACCATGCGGGCCGTCTTCGACACGGCCGAAGATGCCTGCCAAACCGTCAGCCGGATCATCGCCGCTGGGATCATTCCCGCGGCCATGGAACTGATGGACCAACCGATCATGCGGGCGCTGGACGAGGCGTTCCATTTCGGGTTCCCCCTGGACGCCGGGGCCATTC
>CAYYOX010000876.1:2018-2762 GCA_964473065.1 uncultured Planctomycetaceae bacterium
GTTATGGAAGTGTCGCAAATCGGCGGCCGGAGCACTCGGGCGATTGGCGCCCGCCTACATCACCGAAGACGGCGTGGTGCCGCGGACCCGACTGCCCGACATTATTCGCCGGATCGCCGAAATCGGTAAGAAACACGACCTTCAGATCGTCAACGTGGCCCATGCGGGCGACGGCAACGTTCATCCGGTGCTGCTGCTCGACGAACGCGACCCGGGCATGCGTCGCCGCGTACACGAGGCGGGGCGCGAGATCCTGGAAGCCTGTATCGAAATGGGCGGCAGCATATCGGCCGAGCACGGCATCGGCGTGGAAAAAGTCCGCCTCATGCAGCAACTCTACGCCCCCGAAGACCTCAATGCCATGGCCCGAGTGCGCGACGCCTTCGACCCCACCGGCCGGCTCAACCCGGGCAAGATCCTCCCGGCCGCTTGCGGCTTTGCAACGGACAACCAAACCCCAACATGACCACCGTCAACGCCCCCTTACCGCTGAAGGAAACCATCACACCGGCCGATGAAGCCGCCGTGATCGAGGCCGTGCGCCGTGCGGTGGCCGACGGCGTGCCGATCTATCCGATCGGCGGCGGGACGAGCTTAGACTACGGCGCGCGAGCCGATCGGCCGGGCATGGGGCTCTCTTTGGCCAAGCTCGGCGGACTGGTCGATCATGAGGTCGGGCGCATGACCATTACGGACGAGGCCGGCATGCACATCGACCAGGTGGCCCGCCCTTTGGCAGAGGAG
>CAYYOX010000877.1:0-2722 GCA_964473065.1 uncultured Planctomycetaceae bacterium
TTAGATGGATCCGCTTCTGCTGGGAATCGTCGCGTTTTTAGGCGTGGCCGCCATGGTCGGCGGCGTGGCCATGACCTTGCGCGAGAAGCCAGGCGCAAAGATCGAGAATCGGCTCGACGTGCTCACCGGCGCCGCCTTGATGCCCTCGAAGGGGGAACTGCTCAAAGAAAACCCCAGCGTCCTGGCCCAGCCCCTCGACGCGGCTCCCGGCCTGATAGAACGGTTCCTCGAACGCTTCGGAAACATCAACCGGCTGTTCGAGCAGGCCGGTACCTCGATGACTGTCGGCAAACTGTCTGCCGCTTCGGCCATCGTGGCCGTCGCCGGCGTCGGCTTGGGCGCCGCCATCAAGATCCACATGGCTTTGTGGCCGGTCGTCGGCCTGTTCATGGGTTGCGTGCCCTTCATGTGGGTGCTGTGGCGACGAAAGCGACGACTCAAGGCGTTCGCGTGCCAACTGTCAGATGCGCTGGAAATGATGAGCCGATCCTTGCGGGCCGGACAAAGCCTCGGGTTCGGGTTCCACATGGTGTTCGAAGAAATGAGCGAACCGATCTCCGGCGAATTCGGACGCGTGTTCGAGGAACAGAACCTCGGCATCCCGATCGAAGAGACCCTCAACTCGCTCACCGAGCGCGTTCCCAACCTCGACCTGAAGTTTTTCGCCACCGCAGTAATCCTCCAGCGTCAAACGGGCGGTGATCTGGCCGAGATCCTCGATAAGATCGGCAGCCTGATCCGAGACCGTTTCCGGATCTGGGGCCAAGTGCAAGCGTTGACCGGCGAAGGGCGACTTTCCGGCGTCGTGTTGATGGGGCTCCCTTTCGTACTGTTTTTGGCAGTCTACCAACTGAACCCCGATTACATCATGGTCCTATTCACCGATCCGATGGGCAAGAAAATGCTGGCCGTGGCCATCTTCCTTCAGATCCTTGGGGCTTTGTGTATCCGAAAAATCGTCAACATCAAGGTGTAACAAACCGTGCTTTTTGCAGAAGACCTAGTTAAGATCGAGACACTAATCCCCTTCGCCGTCTTCGGCATTTTTGCCGCGTTGGCTTGGTGGGCCCTGGAATTGGTAGCCACCGGCAAGCCGCGATCGGTCGAACGTCTCGACGAATTGAAAAACCCCCACAAGCGTCGCGAACGCGAGAAAGATGGCGCGTTGAAGAAGACCGACGCCGTCACCAAAGTTCTCGAAAAGGCCACGCCTGCCCTGGCAAAACCGCTCCGCCCGAAAAACGAAGCGGAGATGGGTAAACTAAAGATCAAGTTGGCTAACGCCGGATTCCGAGGCGAGTCCGCCGGAAGCATCTACTTGGGGATGAAGTTTGCCGGCTTGATGTTCGGTTTGGTCGTCGGGGGAGGTGCTATCTTTGGGTTTGCCGGCATGGAACGTAGCTCCTTGATGTGGACAATCGCCGCGGGCGGTCTGTTTTTCTACCTGCCCACGATAGTCCTCTTCGTGATGGCCAAAAGCCGACATCAGGCCATCTTCCTCGCGCTGCCGGATGCGCTCGACCTGATGGTCGTCTGCGTCGAGGCCGGGCTCGGGCTCGATCAGGCCTTGCGCAAGGTCGCCGATGAGATGAAGAAGACCTACCGCATACTGGCCGAAGAATTCGCCTTGGCCAATTTCCAACTACAGATGGGACGTCCCCGCGCGGAAGTCCTGCACGAGTTGGGGGTGCGAACCGGAGTCTCCGATCTGAGGAGCCTTGCCGGCGTGCTGATCCAGGCCGATAAGTTTGGCTCCAGTATCGCGCACGCCCTGCGCGTACAGAGCGACTCGATGCGCACACGACGCCGACAAATGGCCGAGGAGAAGGCCGCCAAAACGGCCGTTAAGCTGATCTTCCCCTTGGTGTTGTTTATCTTCCCGGGAATCTTTGTGATCCTTGTCGGCCCCGCAGCCATCACGATGGTCAGAGAGATGTTCCCCAAAATGAGTTGATGACGAGCCAATTGGCCTGATCTTGCCAATTATCCCCAAACTCCCGCCAATTCGACAGCCGATTCTGTCGATGACTATCCAGTGGCGGTGCGCCAAACAATTACCGGACGCACGCCGCATATCACCCATGCGGGCTAGTCAGGGGGAATTCAAATGGTGGTTCGGTTCGTCTGTATTGCGATAGTCACCTGCGTCACGCTGGTCGATGTCGCTGCCACGCAGGGCAATTGGTTTGCCGATATATACAACGGTATGGCTCGGGATTTCAAACGACGCAACTGCTGGCCCAAGCCGTTCAATTGTCCGGATCGAGATTTGGCTCGCGCCCCGTTTGTGAAAATGGTCGAAAACGGGTGGCGGATCCAGAATATGCTATCCGACCACCATTTCATCGATAGCTCCGGCGAATTGACCGTCGTGGGACGTAACCGGGTCACTTGGATCGTGACCGAGGGACCCGTCCAGCATCGCAAAGTCTACGTGCATCGTGGCGCTACGGCCGAAGAAACAGTCAATCGAGTCGACCACGTCCAACAACTGGTCGCGCAGTTGGTTCCCGAAGGCCCCCTGCCGCCGGTCATCGAGACGAGTGTATCGCAACCTAGCTGGCCGGCCGAGCGAGTTGGCATGATCAATCAGAAACTGCAAGACTCCGAGGAAGGCCCGAGAATACCCTTCTTGCACGGTCGAGGTGCCGATGAAGAGTAACCAACTTCCGAGAAACTGACAAATCACCAGGAACACCCGGACGCTGTCTTGAGGCGAGTG
>CAYYOX010000878.1:0-1862 GCA_964473065.1 uncultured Planctomycetaceae bacterium
CTACAATAGCGGAGGCTCGCTGGTCGCCTCGGCCGCCTCGACGAACGATAACGAAACGCTCGACGCCGAATTGCCCGACTCCGGCACTTACTACTTGAAGATCTTCGGTGAGGGCACGGGCAACGCGTATGATCTTGCATGGAACGACCTGTACGTCATACAGGGCCCCGATCTGCTCGGGCAGATTTTCGAGTTGCGGCCCGACGAGGGTGCGCCCGACGATATCATCGAAGTCAACGCGCTGATCCAGAACCTGGGGCCGATGATGACCGGCCCGTTTGCCGTGCGACTGTTCCTCTCGCAAGACACGTTTTTCGGCGATGGAGATGACGTGCTGTTGGACACGGTCATGCTCGCCGGGGTTTTGCCGTCGGGGTTGACGGGGTTCAGTCGCCCGGTCATATTGCCCGGCCCGGAATATCCTCTCTGGGGTGCAGACGGCACGTATTACATCGGCATGGTGATCGACGCGAATAATGACGTACCGGAGGCCGACGAGTCGAACAACTCCAGCCGCGGCGAAGGCCAAGATTATGCCGGCGCCGAAATTCGAACCGACGATCTCTACGAGGAAAACGACACTCTTGCCGAGGCGTTCGATCCGCAGTTCAATTGGGACGGCCAATGGCTCAGCGAGATTGCCGGCACCGGGATCCAGCGAGATGACGACTGGTACGTCATTCAGGTCGAACCGGGGCGGGAAAACGTGGTGGTTGACGCCACCTTCACTCATGCCGAAGGAAACATCGATCTGGCTCTGTATAACGCCGCCGGAGGACTGATCGCCTCGACGACTTCCACCAGCAATGACGAGCACATCAACACCGTCGTGCCGATCGAGGGAACGTATTACTTGAGGCTCTTTGGCGCCAATGCCGGGAACCGTTACGACCTCTACTGGCAACAGCAGCCGCTGCTGGTGGACCTCGTCGGAGCTTGGTTCGACCTGAACAGCAGCGAGTTCGTGGCGGGTGATCCGATGGAAATCCAGTTCGCCGTCATCAACCACGGGCTGGGCCGAGCGGGACCGTTCGACGTCGACTTCTATCTGAGCACCGACACGCAGTTCGATCAGACCGACTATTACCTGGGTTCGGAACAAATCGAAGGTCTTGGCGGACAAAGCGACACGGGACTCCGAGGTCTGGAGGCCCTGCTTCCGCCGCGCGTGCATCCTTTCTGGCCGGACGACGGCGAGTATTACGTGGGCATGGTCATCGACCCGGGCGATGTCGTTGTGGAAGCCGACGAGACCAACAATGCCGCCACGGCGATAAACCGCGATTTCGACCACCTTCAGGTCACCAATACGCAGGACGATGCGTATGAACCGAACGACTCGCAAGAGACCGCGTTCGATTATACTCGCTACGAACGCGAGTGGCTCGCAGCGATCGCAGGACTTGGCGTCGGGGCCAACGACGACTGGTACGCGATCGATGTTCGGGCCGGTCGTGAGCGGCTGATGGTCGACCTGTTGTTCAAACACGACGAAGGAAACCTCGACCTGGAACTGTTGCCGCCGGAAGGACCTCCGATCGCCCTGGCAGCCTCGACCGACAACGAAGAGTATCTCGACGTGGTCGTGCCCCAGGCGGGCATCTACTACTTGAGGGTCTACGGGGCCAACGCGGCGAACAACTACGACCTGCGGTGGGCCGGCTATGCCATGCCGGATCTGGTCGGCAACTCGTTCGACGAGCTTCAGGGAGAACTCCTTGCCGGAGCCGATCTGAAGATCGAGTACGAGATCGTCAATATCGGGCGAATTGAGACGCAAGCGTCGACCGTCCGCTTCTATCTGTCTGCCAACGAAGTGATCGGCGATGCGGACGCCTATCTGTTGGAGGAGGCGGCCCGCG
>CAYYOX010000878.1:1872-2722 GCA_964473065.1 uncultured Planctomycetaceae bacterium
GCGTTCTACGCGCCAGCCCGCGGCTGCCGCTGCCCGGCGATCCGTTTTGGCACGGCGACGATAGGTACTTCGTCGGCATGGTGCTCGACGCCGATCAGCAGATCGTCGAAATCAGCGAGACGAACAACAGCAGCACGGACGAACTGGTCGACTACGATAGCGTCATCATCGAACAGACCACGCTGGACGACGCCTACGAACAAAACGACTCTCTACCGACGGCCTACTATCCCCGCAACGACTGGAAAGGCGTTTGGCTGAGCTCGATCGACGGGCCGGCAATCCAACTTGACGACGACTGGTACACGATCCTCGTTGCGCCGGACGCCCGGCACTTGGCGGTCGACTTGCAGTTTAAGCACGCCGGCGGCAACCTCGATTTGGCCGTTTACGACTCCAGTGCGAATCTGGTCGTCCAATCCGCGACGACGACCGACAGCGAGCGAATCGACCATCTCCTGCCCGACGCGGGAACGTACTACTTGAAAGTCTACGGTTCGCAGGACGGCAACGAGTACGATCTATGGTGGGACACTTCGCCGACGCCGTCGGAAGTGGTCGCCCGGCATGTGTTCTACAACAACTCGGCCTACGACAGCACGAGCGATGCCGACGCAATCGCGCCGGACAAGGTCGCCTTGCGGCCGGGCGAACAGGCCGACTTTGACAACTACACGACTTACGTCCACGGCATCAACGGGATCATCCTCGACGTCGCAGATTTGGCCGACCCCGAGGCGATCGACGAAACCGACTTCACCTTCACGATCGGCAACGACAACACGCCGACCAGTTGGCCGGATGCCCCGGGGCCAACCAGCGTCGACGTAACGGCCGGTCCGGGCGACAC
>CAYYOX010000879.1:0-2716 GCA_964473065.1 uncultured Planctomycetaceae bacterium
GCCCGGCTCGCCGTAGAGGATCGGCTCGTTGTCGTTGTCGTCGGCGAACAAGAGATATCCGGTCGTCTCGGGAAAGAACATGGGGCTGAGCATGTTCCGCTTGGAAAAGTACTTCACCGCGTAGGTGGTCGTCGCGTCGGCAACCAGCAACTGGCCCGACTTGGGCGCCTGATTGGCCATATAGAACCCGGGCCAGCGTCGCATGTAGGTCCAGAAGTTGCGATTCCAAGCGTGATCGTCGGCAAACCCGCCGGTCGTCATCACATGAAGCCCTTGCGGCACTTGCCCGTTGCGGTCCACCGGCTGATGCGGTTGCTGTTGCAGGTCGAGGCTGAAGATATTATGGAACAGATAGATCCGGCTGCCGTCGGTCGACAACAGATCGGCCTTGGCGCCTTCCATAGCAAAGCCGCTCTCCGTCGGTCCGTTCGGCTTGAGGTGGGGGCCGTCGAATTGGCAAGCGTGCCGCACCGTGCCCGAGGCCGGATCGAGCGCATAGAGGAACAGCCCCCCGTCAAGATAACTCGATCGCCCGGCCAGGACATAGGCCAATCCGTTGACCGCAAGCACGCTCCCGCCGACCGGCCAGGGGGATTCCAGCCGATCGTCGACCACGAGCCGTCGCTCGTACGGAGCAGCCCGAAAACGCCAAGCCAACGCGCCGTCCGCCGCCCGCAGGCAATAGACGTACCCGTCGTTGCAACCGAAGAGGACCCGACCGCCGAGGATCGTCGGCGGGCTGTCGATGCGGCATCCGGTAATGAAACGCCATTGGGCCTTGCCGGTCTCGGCGTCCAGGGCGTTGACAATACCCAATTCAGTTTGGACCACATAAACCTTGCCGGCAGCGGCCACCGGCGGACTCAACCGTCCGCCCAACTCGACCGACCACCCGGGTTTCAACTCGGCCGCTACTCGGGTCGACGAAGAACCCAGCCGCAGGTTGCTTTGCCGATAGCAGGGCCAGGCGTGCGTATCCACCTCGGCCGTGATCTCGGACTGGTAGGCCGGTCCTTGCTCCAAATGCGACTTAGGTGCGGGCGGTTCGGCGTCTCGATCGGGGGCCACAGCCATGAATCCGTTGAGCACAACGCCCTGGTAGCAGAAGCATTGATGCGGCGGCACATAGAGCATCCCGTTGGCCGGCATTAGCCCGTAGCGGCAACTTCCACGTATCCAATCGTGTCGGCTGTGGTTGTCTCCCTGCACGTCCAGAAACTCGGTGCCCCGCTTGGGCCAGAGGATATAGCGGGACGTGGCCTTGGCGCGAAAGCAGCGGATGTGGTGGCCGCGGCTGATGATATCTTGGTCGTCGAGCACCTTGCCGACTTTCCCCGTGGCAACCTCCAGGCCCTTGAAGCCCTTCTCCGACCGATGGTTGCTCCCCCAGACCAGCCCGTCGATCTCGAACAGGTTGGGCGCATTACCCCCGGCACTAGCCCACCAGCCCTTGCTTTGCCAAAGCGTTTTGCCGGAAGTCGGGTCCAGCACCAGTAGCGAGTTGGCGTTGATCAGATAAACGGCCCGCGGCGTGGCCACCAGCCCGTTGGCGCCAATATAATAATCGTTGCGAAGATTGCGATCACGACGCCACACGACCTTGCCGCTGTGCCGGTCCAGGCAGAGCATTTCGGCACGCGTGTGGACGTACACATGGTCTCCTTCGACCGCGAACATCTCGGGCAGAATGAATGCCGGCTCGCCTTTCCACAGGATCTCTTTCGTTGTCGGGTCGACCGCCGCGACGAAGCTCTTCTGCTTGATCTGTTGCGGCTTCTCGCTGACGACCAGATAGAGGATCCCCTGGCAGTGCAGTATCTCCTGGGTTCCCTCCGTGCCTTCGAAGGTCGCCAAGGTGCGACCGCTGGCCGCATCGAGCATCGAGACGGGCGCTTTCCAACCCAGGGTGACAAACACACGCCGCGCGTCCATAACCAACCGACGCGGCAACGCCACGGGCGATTTCGCCTCGTTATAGTCCTGCAGAAGCCAAGAGGTCTTGGCCCGATCCGGCCGCCATTGGGGCCAACCCCAATCGGGAAGCGGCCGCTTCCAAAGCCGAACCCCGGAGAACGCATCGCGGCAGACCAGCGCCCACGTCTCCGGCAGCCGCTTGTCGGTAATGCCCGTTAGGCCCTCGTCGAGAATGTAGACCAAACGGCCGTCGGCCGTGACCACCGCGGGGACCGAACTCTCGATCTCATGGCTGCGCGAGTATGCTGGCGGCGCCCGCCACTGGAGATGCTTTGGCGCCCCGACTTTCCGATCCTTCGAGACCGGGTTGTTGCCGGCGTCGTAGAGGTAATGGGTCCAATCGTCAATCGACTCGGGCCGCGGCTTGGCGACACGCTGCCAACCGTCCTGATGCTTCACCAGTGCCACGCCACCGGGCGCCAACACCCGCTGGATCTCTTTCGCGGTTATTGGTCGTTCTGCAAGCAGCAGGTTCACCGAACCATCAATGCACGGCAAAGTCTGTCCGTCGAACGAATCGACCGAAACGCGCTGAAGCATGTTCTGATCGGCCAACCGCCGACGTGCCCCGGCGACGTCACCGGTCAACAGGACCTGCACGAGAAAAGCCGGATTACTTTCCGCCAATTGCCGCCCCAACGTCTCATCAACCGCCCCCGCATCCACCACCAATCCGCCCGCCACGCCGCGCATCCCCATCACCGCCCCGGTCGCCGCCCCCATGGCCGTCAGGGGCCGAAGA
>CAYYOX010000880.1:0-1842 GCA_964473065.1 uncultured Planctomycetaceae bacterium
GTCCCAAACTGCGAAAAACCTCGCATTGACCCGATTCTCTAACTACGTTAATCTGGTGTACGTCGATACGACGTAGATGGAGGTGATTCAATGACACGACGCGTTTTTCACGGTTTGGGCCGGCTGCAGGCCGAGGTGATGGAGCTGATTTGGGAGCTCGGCGAAGGGACCGTGGCCCAACTGGTCGAGCAGATCTCCGAGCAGCGGCCGGTCTCCTACACGACCGTCCTGGTGGCCATGCAGAAGCTGGAAAAGAAGGGCTGGCTGAAACATCGTACGGCCGGCCGGGCCTACGTCTACAGCCCGGTGCGCAGCCGCCGGGAGGTCCACGGCGGATTGCTGCGAGATTTTCTGCAATCGGCCTTCTGTGGTGATCCGCGATTGTTGCTGGCTAGCCTGTTGGAGGAAAGCCCGATGACCGACGACCAACTCAACGAACTGCGGCAGCTCATCGAGCAACGCAGAAAGGAGAGTCGAGATGAGTGAGTTATGGAATCTCTTGCCCGAGGGCGGTTGGTCGCGCTTCGCCTGCGACCTTCTTTGGCAAAGCACGTTGGTGGGGCTACTGGTCTGGTGTGTGGTGCGTCCATTGGCAAACCGGCCCGCTGTACGGGCCTGGTTATTGCTACTGGCCATGGTGTGTTGCGTGGCGATGCCGGCGGCCTCGGCCGCGGTTCGGGCGGCCGGATATGGGTTGTGGACACATGCGGCAAAAGAACAGGTCGCCGGAGTCCTTGTCGGGGAAACGACAACGATGCCGATCTCGTCGGAAAGGCTGTCGTTCGACGTTGGATTGATCCAATCTGCGCCGCCGGTCAGCCGCGATATGGGCCGGCAAGTCTCTCATGTTCAAATACCATGGAAGACAATGTTGGGCATTATGTGGGCCGCGGTCTCCGCAGTCCTTGTGGTTCGGCTGTTGCTCAGCGCGTTTCGGGTCTGGCAATTGGCACGTTTTGCGGTGCCGTGCCGCATCAAGCGGATCGTCGCGGCCGCGGCGGCGGCAGCGCGTTGTGTCGGTCTGGGTCGAAAACCGGTCGTCGTCCATAGCCGGGGAATTACCGGTCCGGTGGTGCTGGGCTTGGGCCGAGTGCGGTTGTTCATCCCGCCGCCGGACGTAGAAGCGGTGGGTACGGTCGACTGGCTGCCGATCTTCTGTCACGAGTTGGCCCATTTCCGACGCGGCGATGGCTGGGGGCGGCTCGTGTCTCGGCTGATCACGGTGCTGTTGCCGTGGCAGCCGTTGGTTTGGCTGCTGCGTCGCGAGTATCAGCGAGCTTGCGAAGAAGCGTGCGACGATTGGGCCGTGGCGGCCGGCGCCGATCCGACCGAATATGCCGCCGCACTGACGCAATGGATTCCGCGCAAGGGAGTTGCCCCGGCACTCGGCGCCGCCGGTCGCTCGACGGTACGTCGCCGCATCCAGCGCTTGCTAGCCCAACGGAAGCCACCCCAACCGACCCCGGCAGTGGCCTGGTATCTGAGCACAACTCTGACAGCGATATTGATCTTGGCCACCGTGGCCATGGCCCAGACACGGCGGCCCCGTCTGCCTCGGCGTGGCCAAAGCCAGTGCTTCAGGAAGCGGGTCGAGATTACGCATCCCCAAGAGTCGCGCTGGCAGCACGTTGGATCAGTCGCCGACGGCGATCAGCCGCCGCACGAGTCCAAGATGATCTCGTTGCCAGCCTACATCATTGAGCCGCCGGATGTGGTTCAGATCGAGTGGCGTACCGTGTCGGTGTTCGCACCGAAGCGCAAGAGCGAATACCTTGTCGGCCCGGACGGCAAGATCAATCTCCACCAGTATGCTTCGGGTCATGGAGCCAGCTAGACGCTGGT
>CAYYOX010000880.1:1852-2714 GCA_964473065.1 uncultured Planctomycetaceae bacterium
ACGACGTGCTGCGGATCGAGGTAATCGGCGCGATCGCGGAGTATCCGATCAACAACCACTATCTGGTCGAGGCCGAAGGGACGGTCGCCCTCGGACCGTACTACGGGTCGCTTCGCGTGATCGGGATGACTATCGGCGAGATCGAAAAGGCGCTCGATAAACACCTGCGACAATTCCTTGCGGAGCCGGCGGTGTCGGTCCACTTGACCAGGGCGACCGGGATGCAGCCGGTTACCGGCGAGTATCTGGTCGGCCCGGACGGCACCGTCAATCTCCGTCAATATGGTTCGGTGCATCTGGCCGGCAAGACGTTGTCCGAAAGCAAGGCACTGATCGAAAAGCGCCTCTCGCAATACCTCGATTCGCCGCAGGTGGCCGTGAGCGTGGTCGCTTTCAACAGCAAAGCCTACTACGTGATTATCGAGGGCGGAAAGACCGGTTTGGATGCCAGTGATGACGCCGTTGTGCGTGTCCCCATTACGGGAAAGGAAACGGTCTTGGATGCGCTGAGTAATGCCGGCAGCCTTTCTCGGCTTTCCGAAAGAAAGGTATGGATCTTGCGGCCTTCTGAGAATCAACAGCCGATCAAACTTCCGGTCGACTCCGAAGCGATCCTCAGGGGACGCACAAGCACGAATTATCAACTCATGCCAAGCGACCGGGTATTTGTGGGCCGAGTCAGCGGCCCGTTGTACGGCATGGTTCCCCAGACGGACGAGTCCGGCGTGGAGTCATGGCACGCGATCGCGCTGATGACCGAGGACGAGACGGTGCGCAATGCCTTGGACGAACTGGATGATTCCTTGGATCTTGACGGCAAAGAGATCTGGCTGGTGCGTCCGGGATCCGAGGATCAGGGGGC
>CAYYOX010000881.1:0-2704 GCA_964473065.1 uncultured Planctomycetaceae bacterium
AGCTCATAGACAACACTGTTTCTTGGGATGAGTGGGAAGATAAGGTTGTCGTCAACCTCGCTAACGTCGCGGAAGCGATTGGCAGGCGGGTAACTGCCGAAAGCGATTTCTTGGCGCTCATCACGAGCGGGCTTTTTTCTGAGGCTTCGCAAGCGGCAAAAGACTTCCTCGACACGGGCACCCCCGAAGAGAAAGCCAGCATTGTTGCTCAGGCGTTTGGGGATCCTGAAAAGGCTCTCGCGGATCTTGCCATCATTGAAGATGCGATGGATCAAGTTGGTGTTCTTGTTTCGGAAGGGTTGGCCGTTGAGCTTCCCCTTCTCGCCGAAGAGGGTGGCCGCTCTTTCATGCAGGAACTCAACGCCGCAGTTCTCGCGGAAGTCGAAGAGGATCCAACCGGCACAACCAAGCCGATCGACGCGTGGGAAGCCGTGATAACGGAAGCTATCGCAAAAACATCCGGACCGCTCCAAGGTGAGTTGCTCGACATCTTCGGAACCGACTTCGCGATTAGCTTCATCTCAGCGATGACGGGTCTCGGCGCAGATGTGGTAGCAGGCATGGTCCTCGGTATGGAGAGCAAGTTTGGGGCCGTCCGTGGCGCGGCCACGGGGCTAAGCGCCAACTTCCTCAACCATCTCGAGGGCAAGTTCGACAGCCAATCTCCGTCGAAGGTGATGATGAAAATCGGTGAGGATGTTGCCGAAGGTTTCAACATCGGATTGGCGTCAGGGTTTAGCCAGGTCGAAGGGTTTACCGGGGCGCGTCACCAGCTTGGTAACACAATCTCAAGCGTTTCCAGCTCTAGTCAAACTGATAACCGTATAGTTGTTAATGTAAACCAGCCGGTTACTCGCGATCTAGGATCTGATCTGTCTGCTGGTCTGATCGGTGGCGGTATTGCCGAGCTGATGGAAGGGATTCGTTAAGGTGAGTTGGCTTTACGCCTATAAGGCTGGACCGCCTGGGGGTTCTCTTACTGATCTTCTTGACTTTTGTGAATCAATCAGGATCCGGAGCGAATGGGCTGGTGGGTATCGAGGTCAAGACCCAATTGTGCAGAATCAACATGGCGAGTTTTCGTCACCTCGCAAGTTTCACCCTGCCGCCAATTTCATTCTCGAGACTGTTCTGAGCTACACCGACAGCGCCGGAAATGTCACCCATCCTGATGGGCAGGCTGGTCATATCTATGAGAATTTTGGTGATGTGAAAAAGCTCCTACTAGGAGGTCAAGGATCCCTGGTTGAGTTGGAACGCATTACGCCAGATCAGGGCACAGTGTCTATTGATGTCCAACTTATGGGTGACGCTCTTCCTACTCAGGCTCGTCATATTTTCGGATGGCCTTTAAGAGCACCGAAACCATTTTGGACAGGAGTGGCAGCAAGCCAACAGTCACCGTCAACGATCACTAATGATGGGACTGCGCCGGCTATAGATGCGATTATCGACTTCACCGGTACGGCCACTGACCCTCGCCTCACCCTTGATAGTCCTGGTGATTACATCGAGATCAACGCAGTTTTGCCCGCAGGCGGGGTCCGAGTTGATGTTGGCGCTAAAACCTGTGTACGCATTACTGGCGGGACCGATTTCAGCCAAAACCTTCGTGTCAATACGCCGTGGTGGATGGAGTTTGATCCTGGGACCAATGCAGTTACCGTAACGCAAGCATCCGGTACCCCGACCGTAACTGCCGACTTTGATTTGGCTTACCGATGACAGCGACACGATTTGAGGTTTGGGAGCGACCGGGCGTTGGTACTTTCCAACGCAAGTTCCCTCTGGGTTTCGTCGAAAGTTTCTCACTTGGCCTTGGCATGTTTGGGCGTGGGGAGATTATTGTCCCGCGCGATCACCCTCGCCTCGACGATATCCTATTTGTTGACCCAACGAATCATGCCAACGACGTAGGCTCCTTGATCCGAGCCTTTCGTGGCGAGAAGTGGCTCTACGATTTCTACGCGTCACGGATGGAGATCAACTTTGGAGATCTTGGCTCACGTACTGCCGTAATTACTGGCACCGGGTTGGGTCATGCGTTAGAGACAACTCGGTTACGCCAATTCGATTGGGATCGAACCCCATCTACTGATCCAGATTGGGCTTACGGAACAGGCGAGAATCTGCCCGGCAATCCAGGTTTTGAAGAGTCGGCTGATTTCAATCCACGACTTGATGGTGGGAAATTTGACATCAGTATTGGGTTCGAGGATGAGAACAACGCCGGGTGGGCGGGTCATCCTGGTAGCTCTATCTTCGTGCCGGTTTTCACCAAACCGACAGTCGATAACGGCGATGCCCGAACCGGATCGTTCAGCCTCGTGTGGACTCCCCAAGACTTAGGTGGGGAGACGGCTATCTACTCTGCTATCAGCAAGAAGGTCCGTGTCGCCGGGAGCGAACGCTACCAGTTCACCGTGTTCTTGAAATGCGCTGCCGGGAGCCGCTTCATATTCGGAGCTAGCAACGTCGCCACAATCCACCACACCAACGGGTTCGTAGAACATGGAATCAGTTGGGCCGAACTCGGCAACGTCGCGAAAGGCACCGGCAGCACCGACGGGACATGGCAACAGATCGACCTCGACGTGACCTTCGATGTCTTCACCAACTACGCCGACATCACCCTGTATGTTGCTTATCCTGATACGGCAGCGGGGCCAGTGACTCGGATAGATGATGTCAGTCTCGCCGGGTT
>CAYYOX010000882.1:0-2703 GCA_964473065.1 uncultured Planctomycetaceae bacterium
CTTCATGCCATAGCGAACATTTGCTCGCATTTTCTTGTCAAACCCGCAACTATGTAGCGCGCCACGTTATGTGGCGAGCACCGTTCATCTAGCATTCAACGGCTGATGTGGCAGCGATTTTCGTTGTTTTCGCGCCACATAATTCTTACTCTCATTCCTTATCCGATAGAGGGACTTGAATCCCATTCAAAGAAAGGAGGAATGAGAATGTTGGACTATTTTTTCCGATCCCCAATTCGAATCGTGCAGCTCCGTCATGGACCTCTCGCTCACCTCATAGACGAGTTCGCTGCCGCCCTGTATCGACGTGGGTACTCACGAAGGGTAGGTAAGATTATTTTGCGTATTGCAGCGAGGTTCAGCTCGTTCTTGAAGGGGTGTGGCGTTGAAGACCCTGACAAGCTTGATAAGTGTGTCGTTCAACAGTTCCTGGCGAAAGGCTTGAGCTCCAAGACTGCCCGGCGAGATGCACCGAACGCGATACGTCACCTGCTCGATTATCTCCATGGTCGTGGCCTGGTTCCCCATACCGAAGATGCACACCCTACCTCGCCTTCAGCAGTGCTTCTCGAAACCTACGATAGCCACCTTCGCGACGTGCGTGGACTTATGTCATCGAGTCGCACGGCGTACATGCATGGGGCACGACGCTTCCTAGCCTGGCGCGAGAAGCAGCATCAAAAACTGGAGCTTCACTGCCTGACTGGCCCAGAGATCCTCGATTACGTCATGAGCTTGGCTGGCCTTGGGCGCGGCAGGCAGCAGAATCTTTGCAGTATGTTGCGAGGGTTCCTAGGCTTTCTGCGCTGGCAGGAGATACTCGAGGTTGACATGGCGCGCGTGGTGCCAATGATACCGTGCTTCAGACTCGATTCCGTTCCACGGCACCTGTCCTGGAATCACGTACGACGCCTCATTGACAGCATAGATACCAGCCATCCCACAGGCTTGCGCGACCGGGCAATACTCCTGCTCATCGCTACCCTTGGCCTCCGCAATCGGGATGTGTGGACGCTGAAGCTCGAAAATATCGCATGGCGAGTTGGTGAGCTTCGACTTTCTCAAACCAAAGGCCGTCGCGAACGGGTCCTTCCGCTGTCTCAGGAGCTCGGCGAAGCCTTAAGCGAATACCTACTTCACGACCGGCCAAGACTGGACTTGCCGTTTGTTTTTCTGCGTGCCAAGGCGCCCCTTGGGCCCCTCGCAAGCAGCTCCGCCATTAGGTCCATCGTCTGCCGACGTTTGCGTTCCGCAGGGATCGAGGCGCCGAGTCAAGGCGCGAATCTGCTGCGCCACAGCCTGGCCACGCGCATGGTTAATACCGGTGTACCGATCAAGCAAATCGCGGATGTTCTGGGGCACGTTAGCATCGATACCACTGCCATCTACACCAAAGTGGACACCGCTAGGCTGAGTGCTGTTGCACTGCCATTCCCGGGAGGTGTCTCGTGACGACATTCAAGAGCATTTTCGCCACGCGGCTTGCAGGCTATGTTGAGCTGCGCCAAGGCCTTGGATTCAAGTTCGAGACCCAGAGTGGAATTCTGCGTGCCTTCGACCAATACGTGTACGGGCAAGCATACGAAGGACTGCTTACCCAGCAGCTTGCGATGGATTTCGCTGTAAACAGCCCCTTTGCATCGGCTGGCCAATGCGGGCGACGCTACCAGGTGGTTCGCCACTTCTCCCAGTACTTGGCCACGTTCGAGCCCATAACACCGGTGCTGGATCCCCGCGCCCTGCGGATGTCCAGGCATCAGCCGCCGGCCTACATCTACACAGAGGAAGAGTTGACTCGCCTTCTTCACGAAGCCTGGCATATCTCGAAGAAGCATCCGCTTCGAGGTGTAACCCTTCACGCCATGATCGGGCTTTCTAGCAGTACCGGCCTCCGCATTGGGGAAGTGATGCGTCTCGACAAGGGGGACGTGGATCATGATGCTGGTGAGCTCCTTGTTCGTCAGAGCAAGTTCAACAAAGACCGGCTCGTCCCCGTCCATCCAACGACCTTCGAGGTACTTCGCAACTACGCGCGTCAACGCGACCTTGCATTCCCTCAGAAGGACTGCCCATCCTTCTTCCTCAATTTCTGGGGACGACGCTTCACCAGGCAAGCGGTCGAGGAGTCGTTTCGGGAGATCACACGCAGGGCAGGCCTACGCAGCTCCAAAGGGAAAGGCCCAAGGTTTCAGGATCTGAGGCACGCCTTTGCGGTCCGGAGATTGGTAGCTTGGTACAGGGCCGGTTTGGACATCAACGCCATGTTGCCGGTGCTGGCAACCTATATGGGGCATGCGCATTACTCAGCCACAGCCTATTACATCACGGCAACGCCAGAGCTGATGAGTCTTGCTGCGGCCCGCCATCACGAGAAGCTTGGGCTGCACCGCACGGAGGTGCAATCATGAGAAAACGTCGTGCCGCAACGCTCGCCTCTCTCCTAGAGTCCTTCTTCCACAAGTGCCTCGTGATCCAACGAAAGGTAAGCGACGCTACCGTTGCCGCTTACAAGGATACCTTCCGGCTTTTTGTGGTGTTCGCCTCCGGCCTGGCGGGAAAGAAGCCTTGTCAGCTTGCGGTCGAAGACCTAGGCCGCGACGTGGTTCTAAGATTCCTGGATCACCTGGAGCGAAACCGTGGCAATACGGTCCTTATGCAAAGAGATCTGTTATCAAAAGTGCGTTCTGGGCTGAGTTACTTTTC
>CAYYOX010000883.1:0-474 GCA_964473065.1 uncultured Planctomycetaceae bacterium
ATGAAAACCGCAACCCCTTGCGGTACAATGACCTAACGGTCGAAAGTGCCATTCCGGCCAGGCACCATTTCAGCAGATGTTCCCCCTCATGTCTAGCGTTTCGGGGATTTCTTGGCCCCGCAGGGGCGTTCTCCAGCGGTCGGTCCTCGAAAGGCCCCAAAATCCTACGATTTCTCACTTGGTTCAGCATCGGTGCTCGTCGGTTTGATCCCCTCGTCTTCCGGCCGCAGAGCAGTGCTTGACCCGATGGCCGTGACACTTCCTCCTTGCCGCCGGAAGCCGTCAAGACAGCTTAGCCAGAAGGTCGTTTTCGGGCTGATTCCTAGGGTTTCTTGGCGGCACTTGACAGCAATCAGAATCGCCGATAGACTCCATCTCCTACGGACTAGGTATTTTGATTGATCCGCAGGGCCGGCGCCTTTAGCAGTTACGTTTGTAGGAGAGAACTCGTCATGAGCGTGAACTGGGCTGGAC
>CAYYOX010000883.1:484-2703 GCA_964473065.1 uncultured Planctomycetaceae bacterium
CAGATTATCCTGGCCGTATACAGCGTGACGCTTGGAGCCGGTCTAACGTTCCAGATGAGCATCGGGCAACAGTACGGCTGGCCGGCGATTTTTCAGGTCGGCAGCGTCTTTGTCGGTTATGCGCTCCTGGCGTGGTTTGTGCAACGGTTTGTTCCGGCGGAGTGGATAGAGCAGAAAAACGTCTTTGCAGCAGCCGACGGAGCGATTGCGCGTGCCACCGGAGCCAAGTCATGGTTTGGGCCAACCATAACCGTTTGGATGTTAGTGTTCTTTATCCTCGTTTTGGCGTTCGAAGCATACATCGCCGGCAACGTTCTCGCGCCGCTTCTGGCCCCAGTTGCTCCCGCTAACTTCGCGGCGTGTGTTTCGTTCGTGCTGCTGGGCGTCGCGATGGTGTGCGCCGTCATTGGCGGTTGGAAGGCCGTACTCGCCACCGACAAGTTGCAGATCATCGCGGTGCTGGTGGTAATCACGGTGCTACTAATAGCGGCCGTGAAAGGCGGACCCGAAGGAGCGACTGCCGTCCGCCCCGCACTCGACATGCACGGCTGGACAACGCTCGGCCTGCTTTGTGCGTTTGCCGTCGCAACCCAGTTCTACAGTCCCGTCAATTGGGGCATCGTCACGAATCTCAAACGGAACCAAGTGGCTACGTTTCTAGTTGGCGGTGGATTGGCATCGCTGCTGCTGGGAATGCTCACGGTTGGCGGCGTGATAGTGGCCGTAGCACCGGGCTCAGCCCCGCTGCAAACGCTTCTCGACAGATTGCACGCCGCATGGGCCACGCCGGATGTTTGGGGCTCTCTGGCCGCGTTCGTAGTGGTGATTGGCGCCGTATCGATGATTCTATCCACGGCCGACTCGGCGATCCTCAAGCTGGTGATGCTGGCCTACGATAATGTGCTGGGTCGCGATTCGAAGGCCGTGCAGAATGACCCCAAGGAACTTCGACGCATTCGTGCCTGTGTGGTCGGCGCCTTCCTCGTAGCATTCGTACCGTTGGCCGTACTGTGGATCACACGTCCTCAAGTGATCTTCATTTTGGTGGCGACCGTGACCGGTCTGAATGTTTTGGCGCCGCTGACAGTGGCAGTGCCTATCCTAAACCGTCTCGGCGGCTTGCACTTGCTACGCCGCTGGGTATTCGTCGCCATTAGCTTCATTGTCTGCTCCACATCAGTACTCGCTCTCTATTTTGCGGTTCAGGGGGCGAATAACGCTGTCACGTGGACAAGTTTCGGTGCGCTGCTGGCCAGCGTCTTCTTTTGCGCGGGCCTCGTGGCCTGGGCTGCGATTTCAGCAAAAAGTACTAGGTAATAACCCCATGAAGATCCAAGATATTACTCCCGCAGAATTGCAGTGCGCGATTGGCGGCTGCCCGGCTGTTTTCCGAACCGAGCGCAACACGCTACTCGTGATAGGGCAAACAGTGTCGAGTGATGAGGCCCAGCATTTGGCACCTGGTCGGGTGGGCACCAAAGAATGCATGGTTGAGGTGCCACTGCAACTGCTCCGGGACCTGGCACGCGAATAGCTGGCAGATCGTTCTAGCGACACACCTTTGTGAGGGTTGGCATTCAGAATGGGTCACTTCAGGGAGCGTTGGCATGCGTAGTGAGTGGACGACAGCGAAACCGTATGAGATCAGCTTTAGGTTTTCTGCTAAGAGTGGATGGGTTTTCTCGCAGAACGGCTATTGTCTTCCGAAACCAGCAGACTATCCTGCCAAAAATGTGCTTGAGGGATTTGAGGATACAGATACGTATAGGTTCTTCGCAACTCGCGAATTGGAGTCTTTTCCGGTAGATAGACCAACCGAATTGGCTCTCGACCACATGGTGCGTCACTATACGTGGGAAACTCAGGCATTTGTGGAGGGGGAGACTCAGACATTTGTGGCCACAAGGGTGGGTCTTCATCTGACATGGCAACTGAAGGATCTGGCGGACGGTACACCGTGTTGGTCCTACGAAGAGTTAACCCCGAAGGCTATGGATGAAATTGCAGCTCAGTTGGCACTGGTCTTTCCCGCAGAGTCTATTCGGATCCGAATCGAAAAGTACCGAGAGTATCTTCGATTTCATCGACAGGAGAAGAGGCTGCGCGTCAAAGATTTCAGAATGGAAAAGAAAGGGGATATGGAGATTTTATGCGAATGGATGGCGAAGCTGGCACCGTACGACAAGGGCAGGAAGTGTAACTGTATCCCGATCCCCGGC
>CAYYOX010000884.1:0-2696 GCA_964473065.1 uncultured Planctomycetaceae bacterium
CGGTTAGCGGGTCGTACCAGCGTTGGCCGTGCTTTTGGTTGCCGGTGGATTTGTCGAGCATCCGGCCCGTGTAGGCGAAGAGTTCGTCGACGGCCTCGGCGTGCGTGTCGGGAATAATGTTGTCGTTGGTGTCGTACTTGAATTCCTGGGTGATCTGGCCGTAAGAATCGTATCGGCGGTAGATTCGTATCCGGCCGGAATTGTCGATCACGCTGCGGATCGTCTGTTCGTGATCGCCCAGCGTCCACAACAGTTCGCCGCCGATCTGGTCGTCGGCCAGCAGTTGATCGACGGCCGCGCCCCAGAGGTAACGATGCGTCAGGTCGCCCGATTGCAGGCCGTCGAGCTCGAGCGCGATGTTATCGCCTTGGTGGACGTAGTAGGCGTGGTCGGCCGTGCCGCCGGTGACGTCTCTTTCGACCAGCCGGTTTTGGTAGTCGTAGGTGTATTCGATCACCTCGCCGCTGGCGAGCCCGTTTCACTTTCGCGCCGAATTGCCAAAGAACCGCGCTTCCCGCCTATTCACTATTCACGGCCTGGCCCCGAGTTTCCCTAATGACTAATGAAGCTCTGACCTCAAGTTTCCCCCAAGTTTCCAGACCCCAAGTTTCCAAGTTTCTTCCCGGGCGGCCGCACCCGTTTCAATCCTCGCTCGTGAGGTCATGCAATTCCCTTTGCACAACTGCCAATCTAGTATTCAGTTCTTTTGTGATATCCTTGCTGGTCTCACTATGAATTCCTCGTACAAGTTCACTGAAGCTTTGCCACGTCTTCTTAAGCGGATGAGAACTGGCCAAAGAAGCGAGTTCTTCCTCAAGTAGATCAACTCCCATTAGTAATACGACATGCAAGTCACTGTGAATGTGAGAGCTCATTGTGACGGAGTCGGCGTTGCAGAACGCTATCCATCTATCCAGATACTCATCAACATGATCAAGCAACCACCGCCAGCGTTCCTTAGGAGTTACATCGCGAGTTTCAGCCTTGAACCGTGATCGCAGGGACTCAGCCATCTGCACTTTTCGTTGGGCATCCATCGGGGAGCTCCTTTCTCTTGCTAGTTGAGAAAAGGTGTCAGGAACCCGTTTCTGCATTCTTTGTCAAAACGGTTCTTGACACCTTTGCTTCCCCTTTTCTTCTCCCGTGCGCTTTACTCGCTGCTGAAATCCAGTAATTCCTTTCGCACAATTGCCAATTGCGTATCCAGTTCTTTTGTGATATCCTTGCTGGTCTCACTCTGGATTCCTCGCACAAGTTCACTGAAGCTTTGCCACGTCTTCTTAAGCGGATGAGAACTGGCCAGACAACGGAGTTCTTCCTCAAACACATTAACTCCCGCCAGTAATACCGCATGCAAGTCACCCTGAATGTGAGAGCTCATTGAAACGGAGTCGAGGTTGCAGAACGCTTTCCATCTATCCAGATACTCATCAACATGATCAAGCAACCACACCCAGCGTTCCTTGCGGGTTTGGCCGCGGGTCTCAGCATCGAGCATTGATCGCAGTTCCTCGGTCAGCTGAGCTTTTTTTTGAGCATCCATCGAGGAGCTCCTTTCTCTTGCTATTTGTAGACGGCCTTTACTGCATTGATGGCTTCTTTGGATGCGGGAAGCGAATTGCCGTGAAACGTCCTGGATCTAAGAACGCTTATTCCTTCTTTCGTCTTTCCAAAAGTCACGACTTCACTACCTTTGGGGAGTTCCCCTAACGTCCGCCTCACAAACTGAGCATGGGGAAGTAGTGTATTAGAAGTCTGTGCAATGATCTTCCCGTCCTTCACAACGCCTAGATAAACGTCACCTTCTCTAAGGAGCTGTCTTGCTACCACCGTCGCGTTGTTTGAGCCAGCGGGAGGCAAACGAAAACGCGCACTCGGAGGAGGTAGAAACTTGGCGCCTCCGCCGGCCCCCCACTCTGCCCCGAGGCCAAACAGCGCAGCGTTTAATGTCATTTGGGCAGCCCCCTCCATCCAAACTTGCTGATTCACTTGCCGCTTGAGCAAATCGTCGTCGTTCCAGAATTGCATTCCGACTTGGATCTGCTCTGGCTGTCCATCCTTCTCCACGTTAGCGTGCATGGGGATCCCACGCCAGATCTTCCCGCTCTTGTCGTAGTATTGCCATATCTCCCGCTTTTCTCCGTACACCGTGAAGTGTTCGCGGTGGGCGCCCATCGTACTTGGGTCGAGACCAAGTTCTCTCACTACATCGCCGAACGTGAGGGCAGTCTTAGTGCGAGGAGTTTGAAAGTATTGGATCGCAGAATCCGACATCCCGTGATCCGCCATTTCCTTAGCGGTCGAAGTCAACACGTCGACCCTGCGAGGCTTTGCAGCCACCAACCGGCCAGGGCCGTTTGTCGAACGAGACGGTGTCGATGTGCTGTTCACGGTCTGCCGGAAGTTCGAGCCATTGCCATACTGATATCCCGGCATGAAGCTCGCGTCGATCGAGGAGCCGAACCAGTCCACACCCGAGAAGCCCGACCAGTCGAGGCCCGATGGATCGACATTTCCGACCGGATTATTGCCCACATAACGATAGAGATTCATGTCGCCCGCATCAAAACCGATCGGGTCTTCGTTGAGCCAGCGACCGACTAGTGGATCGTACCAGCGATTCAGATTGTTTTGCTGGCCGGTGTCTTTGTCGAGTTGTCGGCCGGTGTAGGCAAACAGCTCGTCGACGGCCTCGG
>CAYYOX010000885.1:0-2694 GCA_964473065.1 uncultured Planctomycetaceae bacterium
ATTTATAATCGAGGCGTTACGGTTTTTCGTTGACGTAAGTCGTTGATTTCCAACGCGAATTCGGGCCGATTAGTGGGGATAATGACCCTTTACACATCCGGCCCCGATTGGACGATCACTTTCGGCGTTTTGGCTTCGGCTTGCGGCGCAGTTCCAGGCCGAGGTAATCGGCCAACTTGTCGGCCGTGCACCGCAACTTGATGTCGGAGCCTTGGTCAAGGAACCGGACCAGCACGGCGTAGTCGATCCGGGAATCTCGGGCAATCCGGTAACGGGTCGTCCCGCGTCTCTCGACCGCTTCGATCGCCTTTCGTAGTTGTTCGGAAACAGGCATTATTTGCGCTCCAATTGGGAAGAAACAACGCTTCTACTACTTCATCCGAACCGCCGATGAAGCCTACGGAAAACCCACTCCTGCAACGTCTGGCGGCATGGTGATAGTAAACGTGATGTTACTATACCGGTCCGTGCTGAGTACCGTCGCGATCAAAACCGTTCGGCAATAGGCGCAAGACTCTCGACTCCTATCCTAAAAGCACGTAATTGTGATTTGCAAGAACCAAAGTGTCCAATTGCTAGGCGAGCATTTCGCCTGCTTCGATCTCCTGGAGCATGGCGCGCAGGTTGTTTCGGTGCTTTTGTGCCAGCTTAACGTAGACGGCCAGGGGCTTCCCGTCGAGACCCTCTTGTTGCGCAATCGTCTTGGCTCGGGCCGCAAAGGCTTTGGCCAGATCGCGTCGTGCCATCGGCAGTTCGATACACCGTGACAACAGCGGGTGGGCATCCTCCACTTCCCCAAACAGGTTCTCTTGACCGTCGACCGTGGTGGTGAATAACCAAACGACGTGCGATGGCAAGCGTTCTAGCATCACCAGCAACTGGCGGATGGTATGCCGTGCCAACCCGTGGGCTTCGTTGACGATGTAAGCCCGGCCGCCCTTACCAAACCCGCGACATTGCATCGATCGCTCGATTTCCCGCAGGCGGGCAGGCGTCAAATCGGTAGCATCGAGTTCCTCGATCCAGTCGGCATCGGCCACCTCGGCAGCGAGCAGGCGGGCGATGGTGGTCTTGCCGGTGCCGCTTTGGCCGGAGATCCAATAGGCCCGACCACTGAGGCCCCGCTTGGCCAGCGTGTTGATGCGGGCGATGGCCTTGTCCTGACCGACAACATCAGCCCAGGTGCAGGGCCGGTACTGTTCGTGCAATTGCATGATCTCGGCTCCTTTTCAGGCTAGGGGGTTCAATTGTTCGGCCGTGTCGAGGATCAGTGCCACCGCATCACATGTGCGACTGAGCACGCGCTGGCAGGCCGTAATCGGCTCGATGCCGGCATCGTCGGCATAGGCCTTGACATACTCCCAACACCCGCCGCGATCGCTTTCCAACCGATGGCCGAGGATTTCCAACAGGATGGCCCCGCCCAATTCGGCAACCGTTTCGCTACGCCAATGCTGGCCACGTTCCTGGAGGTGTTTCAGACGGTCGTCGGCCGCGTGGCACATTTCGTGTGCCCAGGTCGAAAGGTTCTTTACACCCAAGGCAATGCCCGAACCATGACGGTACCTGCCCAACGCGGCACCGTTTCGGCCGTTGTAGGCCTCGATCGATAGGCCCCATTGCTCGGCCACGTCCAATAATGGCAACGATTCCACCCAAGCCACAATTGCCGGATCTGGCGGGGGGAGCGGATCGCCCTCGGTCTGCGATAGCCCAAAGACCGCGGCCGACGTGAAGCCCACGATGAAGGCCCGTTCCGTTTTCTCGCCTGTTTCCGGGTCTTTCTCCGTACGTTTCTTGCAGATCGGGGCCAGGATGGGGAACGATTTCTCGCCCTTTTTCACCTGCCGGCCGACCGCCTGCCACTGCCGATACCCCCGGGCATCGGCATGGCCAGACAATGCGGCAAGGAGCTGGTTCGACCATGACCACGAGCGGCATGGTACGTCGTCCTTGCGGTGGATGAAGATCGGGGCGAGTGCACCGGGCAGGTCGCCCGACTGAAAAGCCCCCAGAATGGTCTCGGCAGCCTCTTGGGCCCTGCGATGAAACCGCTGACGCGCGTTGCGGGAAGAGCCCGCGGACAGTAAACTAGACATCGTTCAAACCTCCTTAGTAGGTTTGGGCCACGCCACCGGGCGGCTGGTACCGTCGCGGTGGCATTCTTGTGAATAACCGTACGATAGTGTTATACGACGTTCGTCACATAAGTCAATAGGCCTGGAGTTTGGTTGCGAAAGTTTTCTGAAAAAGTACGCGATCACCAAGCGAGTCAGTGCGGAATTCTCTGTGCATTCGCGGCTGTTGCCCGGTTGTTTGAGGCTTGTTTCCGGCCTGTTGTCCCATTGTTTCTTTCGTCAACTCAGACGGTCGTGTGCTACTGATCGGCCGAATGAAAAACAACGAGCGCCGTGAATCACAATGCAACGGTAACCGCGACGGAAACCCGGGGGTGGGTCCCCAGCGGCGGCTGCGAGTATATCTACCTACGCCAAAAAGTTTTCAAGCGCCAAAAACCTCGACCCTTCCGATGAGGGGCGCGATGAATTTGAGAGCTTACTGCCGAGAGGTGCGTTGGATCGAGGCGATCATACCCGGCTGCTTTTCCATCCACGCCAACAACGCAGTAGGAGAGAAGCTACAGCTAGCCGAGTCGAACTGCGAAACCGAGGAGCAATAGACCGGAAGGACTCC
>CAYYOX010000886.1:0-2692 GCA_964473065.1 uncultured Planctomycetaceae bacterium
GTGAATGGATAGTTGGAGAAGAGGTCGAACGCAGAACGGCACTGGTGGGCAAGCCACCAGTGGCACCAAAACACTAGCAAGCCACCAGTGGCACCAAACAGACAAAACACTGGTGGGCAAGCCACCAGTGGCACCAAAACACTGGCAAGCCACCAGTGGCACCAAACAGACAGAACACTGGTGGGCAAGCCACCAGTGGCACCAAATGAATTGAACCTGCCCGGGAGAACCGCGATGATGAACGACCTTATGACTGGGAACGTCACACGGCGTCGATTCTTGAAAACGTCTGTCGCCGTGGCCGTGGCGGCGCCGTATGTTGTGCCCGGCTCGGCGTTGGGGGCCGATGAGGCGGTTGCGCCGAGCAATCGGATCGCCATGGGATTCATCGGCACAGGGAACCAAGGTACCGGCGACATGCGGGCCTTCCTGCATGACGAGCGGGTGCAGGTCGTTGCCGTCTGCGATGTGAATCGCGAAAGTTCCGGCTACTGGATGGGTGGCGTGGCCGGACGCGAGCCGGCGCGAAAGATCGTCGATAAACATTACGCCGGCCGCCAGCCCTCGGGCAAGTACGCCGGATGCGACGCGTACGTCGATTTCCGCGAGGTGCTCGCCCGCGACGACATCGATGCGGTCGAGGTGGCCACGCCCGACCATTGGCACGCGATCCCCGTGATCGAAGCGGCCAAGGCCGGCAAGGATATCTTTGGCCAGAAGCCGCTGTCGCTGACCATTGTCGAAGGTCGGGCAATGAGCGACGCGGTGAAACGGTACGGCGTCGTATTCCAAACCGGCAGCCAGCAGCGGTCCGACGGGAATTTCCGCCGCGCTTGCGAGTTGGTCCGCAACGGCCGGATCGGCGAGCTGAAGACGGTCAAGTGCGGCCTGCCGGGCGGGCGGGCCGATTACGGACAGACCGGCGATCGCAAGAGCCCTGAACCGGTGCCCGACGGTTTTGATTTCGACCGCTGGCTCGGCCCGGCTCCGGATGCTCCCTATGCTCCGGCCCGATGCCATGTGAATTTTCGTTGGCTCTACGACTACTCCGGCGGCCAGGTGACCGACTGGGGCGGACATCATCCCGACTGTGCCCAATGGGGTATGGGCACCGAGCGGACCGGGCCAATCGAAATCCGCAATGCCAAGGCCCAGTTCCCGCCGGACGAGCTCTGGGACACGGCCACCGAGTATTACTTCGAGGCCGTCTTCCGCAATGGCGTGACGATGGTTGTCTCGAATCAGGTTCGCGGCGGGGTGACCTTCGAAGGCACCGAAGGTTGGGTCTGGGCCAACCGGGGACGTCACGACGCAAATCCGAAATCGATCCTCGACAGCCAGATCGGTCCCGACGAGATCCATCTCTACAAGAGCGACCACCACTTCCGCAACTTCATCGACTGCGTGATCTCGCGCAAGGAGCCGGTCGCCCCGGTCGAAGTGGCCCATCGCTCGATCACGATCTGCCATCTCGGCAACATCGCCATGCGACTAGGCCTCGACGGTCTAAAGTGGGACCCCGACACCGAGCAAATCCAAGACAACCCCACCGCCGCCCGAATGCTAAGCCGACCGTACCGAGAGCCTTGGAGATTGGACGGGTGAAAAGGGTAGTTTAAGGGAGAAGAAGGTCTCACGCAAAGGCGCAAAGACGCAAAGGAAGGTGTTGTTTGTCTGGTGATATTGCTGGCAATCCGACGTTTTACTGCGTTCATACATAGGATTTTGGGAGGGCGAATGCATGACGCCTAAAGATGCACTTAAGCAAAAGCTTGCGTCGCGATTCGAAATGCTTGTTGTCCAGTCACAAGAGATCGGCAACTCCATCGAAACAGTCACAGAGGAAACGAAGACTGTAGAGATATGGTTTGGGAACGGCGTGCACACGCGTAAGGACCGAGAATTTGAATGATTTGATCAAGAGAAGTGTTTGGAATGGATGGATAAGTGCAATACGCTTTTCGGGCATGTACTCTCGAAGGCCAATCCGAATCAGGCTCAGATGTTTGCCGCTTTTCGCGACCCCAGGAATGCCACGCCAAATGAATTCCCAAATCTAGCTGCACGACTTCGGGGGCTGAAAAGTGACTTTGAGGATGGATTTCTGGACGACATCTGGTCGATCATTCGCTCGGAGGTGGCAGATGATTACCTATCTCAGGCCGAGACACTCTTGCGCGATGGCTCTTACGTGCCGGCAATCGTATTAGCTGGCGCAGTGCTAGAGGACGCACTCCGCAAACTGGCCGAAAACAACTCGATCGCGTTGAAGACCGAGAAAGGAAGGCCGAAAACGATCAATCCACTGAATACCGATCTGAAAGGGAAAGAAGTCTACTCGGAGTCCAAGGCTAAGGAAATCACCTTCTGGGCATCGCTGAGAAACGCTGTTGCCCACGGCGAACCTGAGGGAGTCGACCCCAAGGCTGCAAAACCAATGCTCGAAGGTGTCCGTGCGTTCTTAGCCACTTACTTGCAATGAACGGCGTTGACGCACCCCCAGAAGCCCATTTGACCTGCCTCTTCTACATCTTCCCGCTTTCTTATCTTCCTCTGCGTCTTTGCGCCTTTGCGTGAGACCTTCTTCCCCCCTCCCAACAAGAAGATAGTCACTCCTCCAAACCATTGACGACGCGACTGATGCCGTCCTTGATCAATTCTGCGCCGAAGTTGATCAACAGCCCGAGCCGCT
>CAYYOX010000887.1:0-1308 GCA_964473065.1 uncultured Planctomycetaceae bacterium
GAGGGATTGCTCGGCCGGTTGCCCGAGGCGGTGAGCCGGTGGGAAAGTCGTCTAGTGTAGTCCGCCATAATTGTCGGTGATTATGTTATAATCACGCCGCAAAAGGGAGTGATTATGCGGCAAGCGGCGATGGTAGTCCTGGCGGAAGAAGAAAGAAAGAGCCTCGAGCGGATCGTGAGATCTCCGACGAGTGCGTTGAGAGAGGTTCGGCGGGCGCATGTCGTACTGTTGGCGGCGGACGGTTGGACCAACGATCGGATTGCGGTACGGCTCGAGATGGGCATAAATACGGTTGGGCTCTGGCGTAGGCGGTTCGTCGAGGAGGGGGTGGATGTTCTTGGCCGTGATCGACCGGGTCGAGGCCGCAAACCATTCATTCCAAAAGACAAAACTGACGAGGTCATCAGGATGACAACGATGGAGAAGCCACCTGGCCGCACTCATTGGAGCCGGGCATCGATGGCAGCTGCCGTTGGCCTGAGTGAGTCGACAATCGGGCGAATCTGGAAAGCGCACGGCCTCAAGCCACACAGAATCGAAAGCTTCAAACTGAGCAACGACCCCAACTTTGCGAAGAAGCTTGAAGATATCGTCGGCCTCTATCTTTCGCCGCCAGAGAATGCTGTGGTCTTTTCCGTTGATGAAAAGAGCCAGATCCAAGCTCTTGACCGCACCCAGCCGGGCCTTCCTCTCAAAAGGGGCCGTGCTGGTACCATGACTCATGATTACAAGCGGCACGGGACAACGACGCTTTTTGCTGCGCTCAACGTATTGACCGGTGCCGTGGTCGGTTGTTGCCAAACGAAACATACCCATGCAGAGTGGCTGAAGTTCCTAAACCAGCGTAGCCGGAACCATAGGGACCGATGAGAGTGCGATACGATTTCCGACATGTCACAGCTAAAGGATCGATATCGAGAGGTAGTGGTCGGCGAGGTTTCATGCTTTGACCGGGTGGTCATCAACGGGACACTCACGGAGATCTGTCACAAAGGGGCGATGGCTCAGTACCTGCTGTCTCATGGGAAACGGATACTTGACTTACCTCGGGTGTTCGAGCCCATGAAGGCTGAAATCGTAGCGAATGCCAAGGCTGTGGCCGAAGCCCACGGGCTCAAGATCGAGTACGTCGCCCGGAAGAGCTTTCGGAAAGAAAATCGGATTCGGGAGATCCTCGAAAACCGTGGTGACGGGCCTGGGTTGGTACACATCTTTTCTGCAACCGAGCGGGTGAACACCTTTCGCGCGGGTACCCGCAAGGACACAGGACGTCCATTCATCGCGCCGAGGATTGGACAGTGCCTGCAC
>CAYYOX010000887.1:1318-2687 GCA_964473065.1 uncultured Planctomycetaceae bacterium
CTGTGCCCGGTGATCCGTCCCTTTCACTCCGGCTTCTACTGGAGCTTGATGCAGGTAGAGTCCGCCACCGACCTAATCTTCAACTCAGTTGAGGCGCTCGCTCCACTGTATGACCATCTGGTGCGTACTGCTGTGCACGCGGTCAAGGTGGATCAAATCGCGACATTTCTCGGGCGCCGTCTCGACGGGCACTTCACCGGCGAGATCGGCAACCGTTTTCACACGCGAATTCAAGGCACGAGCATCAGACATCATATGGGCCGTGCCTCGATCAAGATGTATGACAAGTTTGGCCGGGTCTTGCGCATCGAGACCACCGTCAACGACGTCACGATCTTCAAGCACCACCGGATGGTGGAACACCGTGACGGGACGCAGTCAATGAAGACCGCACCCGTGAAGAAGAATATCTACAGCCTTGGGATTTTGGCGAAGCTCATGGCGGCGGCCAACCGTCGCTACCTCGACTTCCTCGCCGCTCTTGATGACCCATCCGACGGAGCCCGGAAGCTGCCGAACGTCGCCGAGTCAGTCCGGAAGAAAGGACGCAGTCACAGTAGCTCCGACCTGTTTCAGAAAGAGGACCTCGGGGTCTTCCTCGCAATCGCCCGCGGTGAATTCGCCATCAAGGGCTTCCGTAACCTGGACCTTCGACGCCACCTCGGTAAGAACAGCCGGCAGGTATCCCGGATCCTCAAAAGGCTGCGGCTACACGGCCTCATCAAGATCGTGGGGCAACGGTACAAGTACTACCTCACCAGCCTCGGCAGATCGGTCGTTTCCTGTGCCCTTCAACTCCGCCAGAACCTCGTCATCCCCGCACTCGCCGCACCAACCCGCTGATGCCACTACCGTATTCGTCTCCATCTTGCGGACAATCTCACGGGTAAGGAGCTAAAGCGAATTCACCGAGAATCGCCGAAAGACAAGCAGATCCACATCATCTGTGACAATTACTCCACTCACAAACACCCAACGGTGATGGCATGGCTGGAGAAGCACCCACGGTTCTGCTTGCATTTCACCCCAACCAGCGCGTCTTGGCTCAATATGGTTGAACGCTTCTTTCGCGACATTACCGTCAACGCCATAAGACGTGCAACCTTCACCAGTGTCCACGACCTCATCGACGCGATTGACGCGTACTTAATTGAGCACAACCGTTCGCCAAAGCCATTCATCTGGACTGCCAACGCACAGGACATCCTCGCAAAGGTCGTCCGCGCTCGGAAAACACTCGAAACGCGAGTTCGGGATCTTCAGGCCAACTGATGCGAACTTGGTCTTTCTCACTGCCAATTCTGGCGGGGTACACTAGTTGTAGCTCCCAATTTGAGTAGGTTTGATCAATGATTGAGCGGATCGCATC
>CAYYOX010000888.1:0-2684 GCA_964473065.1 uncultured Planctomycetaceae bacterium
CCGTCGCAGCGGCCGATCCGCAAGGTGCAGCGCAAGGCTTCGTCGGTGCCACCCGCCTCGACGCCGATCTCCTGCTCCAATCGTTCCAAAAGCAATCCCGAGCCGCGGACGAAACAGGCCGTCCCCAGGCAGACCTCGATCACGTGTCGCCCGACCGGCTGCAGGCTAAAGCCGTTGTAGAAGCTGGCCACGCGCAGAATCTCGGCCAGCGGTGTCTGCAAACGGACGGACAAGTGCTCGAGGATCGGACGAGGCAGATAGCCGCGCTCGTCGTTGAGGTCTTGCAGGATCGGGATCAAGGGAGCCGGGTCTTCGCCGTGCCGCGCCGTGGCCTGATCGAGCCAATCGGCATCCTCGCCTTGCAGATCGCGGCCCGGCTCGAACGGCGGGGGTGGCTCGGGAACGTTTCGCACGGGGCATGCGTCCCAGCAATCCCCGCAACCGGTGCACTTGTCCGTGTCCACATAGCGAGGCTTCTTCTTCACCGTGGCCGTGAAGTTGCCGGACTCGCCATCCAGAGCGACGATCTGAGACAACGTATGCACTTCGATGTTGTAGTCCCGCATGCACTCGACCAGCTTCGGCGAGATGATGCACGTGGCACAGTCGCCGGTGGGGAACGTCTTGTCGAGCCGGGCCATGGCACCACCCACCCCGGGACTCTCTTCGATCAGATGCACGCGGAACCCGCCCGCCGAGAGGTCCAACGCGGCCTGGATACCGGCCACCCCGCCGCCGCAGACCATCACGGTCCCGCTCGGCTCTTTGCCGTTGCTATTACTCGAAGTCTTGGCTGGTTGCTTCTTCTCGGAGATCATGAGGTTCCCTCCGTCGTGGGCACGGTCGTTGAGACATTTTCAGTGAGCAACGACTCGGCACTGACGGTCAAGGCATCGATACCCAGTTCCTTCGACGAAAGGCCCAGGGCCAATCCGAGCAATTGGGTCACGTACAACACGGGCGTTTGCGGTAACATGCCATGGGCCTTGGCGGCATCGGCCTGACGCAGATCGAGGTTGACCTGGCACAACGGACAGGCCACGGCCAGACAATTGGCTCCTGCCTGCCGGGCCATGCTCAACAGGCGATGGCTCAGCCGCGCCACGATCGGCGTGTTGGTCATCGAGTGGGCCGCCCCGCAACATTCGGTCTTCATCGGCCAATCGACCGGCTCGGCGCCCGCGGCTCGCAGCAACTCTTCCATGCAACTGGGATGTTCCGGATCGTCGAACGCGACAACTTCCGGCGGGCGGGTCAACAGGCAACCGTAGTAGCAAGCCACTCGCAGCCCGGCCAGCGGCCGCCGCACGCGGTGTGCGAGTTCCTTGGGCCCAACGTGGTTCACCAGCACATCGAGAACATGGTGCACCGGCACATTGCCGTCGTAGGGCGCTTCGGTAATTCGCCGGACCCGCTCGCCTTCGGCCGGATCGTTTTTTATCTTATGGTTGGCCGTTCGCAGACGCGAATAGCACGAGGCACAGGCCGTCATCACGGGCCGGTCCATGGCCTGGGCCTTTTGCAGATTGACCACGGGCAAGGCGACCGCCAGCGAGGCCTTGCTGGCATGGGCCGGCGTCGAACCGCAGCAGACCCAATCGGGAATCTCTTCGAGCTGAATGTCCAGCGCGTTGCACACGGCGCGGGTGGAACGGTCGAAGTCCCACGCGGTCGATTCGAGCGAGCATCCTGGGAAATATGCGTACTTCACCGCCGCCGATCCTCCTCTTCAGCCCGACGAAAAATCCCGCCAAGTCGTTTTGCTTCGCCGCACCGCTTAGGCAGCAGTGAGATCTTGCCCTTGGCCAGCATCTGGGGAAACTTGCCCACGTCGGAAAACAGGTCGCCGCTTCGCAGCTTGTAAAAGGCCAACATACCCAGCTCGAACACCCGCCCGTTGCGGCGGACACTCTGCAGGAAGCTGCGGTTGAACTTCTCGCCACGCGAATTGGGCAAGCTCACCTTCCGTTCGACCGCCATCATTCGCAAGGTGTCCATCACGGCCGCGATGTCGATATCCATCGGGCATCGCGTGCTGCAGGCCTCGCACGACGCGCAAAGCCAAATCGCCTCGGACTGAAGGATCTCGTCCTCCTGTCCGAGGTGGATCAGTCGCATGATCTGGCTGGACAACAAGTCCATCTCCGGCCCCACCGGACAACCCGTCGAGCACTTATGACACTGGAAACAAGCCCGAACCGGCGCACCACTACGCCGTTCGACCTCGTCGACCAACGCCGCATCTAGCCATTGAAGCGTATCCGCCATAATAAACTCGGTGTTGAGTTGTAAGTTGTTACCAATTGGTCCCCTCTCCCTCCGGGAGAGGGGAGGTTGATGTTTTCTAGCCACTATCCACTAACCACTATCCACTGCTTCCCCTAATCCCCCATCCCTGCCATTTCCGCTTCAATCTCCTCGTCACTGGCGGGCATCACCTTGCGATAGACCTCCTTGGGCTGACGGAGTTCTCCGTCGACGGTCAACAGGTCGCGCTCGATTTGGACGCCGAACAGCCGTTCGTTCTCTTGCAGATAAGGGAGGATCAGCTTCCAGTCGGCGTTGCTCAGGGTTCGGTACATGCCGCCGTTGAGTTGTTCTTCGACCAGTGTTTTGTGCGGATCGCGGACATAAACCGCGCCGCCGGAGGCCAGCGAGAGCAGGTTTCCGCCCGGATAGGGTAG
>CAYYOX010000889.1:0-2681 GCA_964473065.1 uncultured Planctomycetaceae bacterium
TCAAGCTCCGCCTTCACTCCTCAATAACTGACCGCAAAGCTGTGAACGGTTACGTCGTACGGCAGGTTAAGACCCGGCATGTTGACGCCGATGAAACGGAACTCCCGGTTGCCGTCCATCAACCGGTCACCGCGGCGTGTGATGAAATGCTCGAAGCCGTCTTGCCCGGTCTCGCTGGCGGAGATTCCCGGCACAGCGACCAGAGTGATGACAACGAGGAGCCCAAAAAAGGTCTGTAGTCGGCACATCGCGATCTCCTTCAATCCATGTGTTGCCTCAACACGTTCTATCGATTTCATTGTTCACCCCACAAATTCAAATGCTTCCACCCCGCGCACGCCCGGGTGCACCCGAAAGACGCCTCCGGCGTGCGGTTGTTCGGCCAGTTGTGTTGCCGTCATACGAGTTCGGGCGGTCGTAATGTACAGTTCATCCAGGTTTTCGCCGCCGAACGCGCAAGATGTTACTCGCAAGGCGGGGATGCGGATGGTCTGCAGAAGGCTGCCATCGCAAGGGTCCCACCGCGTTACGCGACTCCCCTCCCACATGGCGATCCAGAGCATACCTTCCGCATCGATGGTCATTCCGTCCGGCTTGCCCATCTCTTCCGGCACGGTGATTGTGACGCGCCGGTTTGCAATCTCTCCGCTTTCGACGTCGTAATCGAACGCATCTACTTGCCTGGTCGGTGTGTCTATGTAGTACATGGACGATTGATCGAGGCTCCAGACGATCCCGTTCGAGCAGGTCGTCCCACCGAACATCCGCCGCACGCTGTGATCCGTATCCATGCAATACAGACTACCTTCCGGCCGGCGGTCTGCGTTCATCGTGCCAGCCCAGAAGCGTCCGGCCGGGTCGCACTTGCCGTCGTTGAACCGGTTGTCGGGCAGATTGTCCTCGGGGTCGTTGAGAATCGCTAACTTGTGTGTCTCCAGGTCGAGGGCTGCGAATCCGTGCTCCACCGCCAGCATCAGCCCGCCGCTGCGCCGTGGAACGACCGTGCCGACCGGTTGTCCAATGGCGATGGCTTGATCCGTCTCGTCGGCGGGGTCGTAGACGTGGACTTCTCCTTCGGGAATGTCCACCCAATACAGCCGCTTGCGCCGGGCGTCCCAAATCGCCCCTTCACCAAGCGTCGCCTTGGCATCAATGACCAGTTCAACGTTCACGACGTCGCCTTTTCCAAATTGATAGGGATTTGAATAATCACGACAATCCGGAGTCTACCCTGAGTGGCGTGGGTGTGCAACCGAATGGTCCGGAAACTCGTCAGAACCCGTCCTGCAGCCATTCTCGGGAGGAGTGGCTCGCTTTGGCTTCGCAGGGTATTGGACTCAGGGCTGGCCTATTGCTCCGCCGCCGATGCATTTGCTCCAATTGCCACGCCGGCTGCTCCAATAGCGCCTGTAGTGAGAAAGTCGCGTCTTGATCGGGGGCGCGGATTCGACATTATTTGTCTCCGTATCGTACAGAATTGTGATAAATCAGTCTTGGCGGTATCTTAGAACTGCAGCAACCAGGACGGAGGAGGTAGGGATTAACGTTCGGTGTCCGTGATCTTCACCAAAAACAGCACTTCGCTCGGTCCCAGCGTCAGTTTCCCGCCCACTGGTGAGCCGTTGTTTGCTTCCAAGTCTTGCAGGGGCGTTGCTTGCAATCGGCGGAATTTTTGGCCGGGCAGTAGCTTGTCGAGGTTGAACGTATAAGGTCTGGTGGACGGATTCGCCAGGACCAGTCCGCACTGGAACTCTCGATAGATGGCGTCGGGATGGCGGTGGGCCGAGATTGACGTGATCTGCATCAGCTCGGGGCCTTCCGCCGAGAACTGCAGATCTACCGACTCGGAGCGAATGTCCTTGAAGTAGAAGGTCGAGGTGAATTCCCTCGCGTTGACCCAGGTCATGTGTTCGATCGGCGCGGTCCAGCCTTCGCGTCCCTGGGGTCCGACGACCGCCACATCTCCCCAATGTGCGTGATCGGTCGTGGAGTTGTCGTTGGGCCCACAGTCGGCCACGAATTTCAGGCTCACCCGGCGGCCGGCCCACTCGGCGAGCGAGACTTCGTGCGGTGTCCACTCGAAGGCTTTTTGGGAATGCTCGAAGATCTGGCGGTACTCCAACGGGCGTTCGTTTTTCGTGTCGGTAACTTCGGCCAGCAGCACGCGAAACCAGACGCCGTCGCTGCGTTCGGGACTTTTGGGACCCATGCCGGTGAGGAACTCCACGTGTTCATCCCCGGGCACGTCCACTTGACGTTGCCAGAAAGAGTAGCCCACGCCTGATCCGTAGGGTGGATGGGTGGCGTAGCAATCGTGTCGCTGGCCACCCAAGTCCATGTTTGGCGCCCAGCGCAGGCTTGCCCCACTGCCCGGTTCGAGAAGCTGTTCTTCCTGGCCACGCAAACACATCCCGGCCGTTGGCAGCTCCGACAGAGTTAGCTGCCCGCGAGGCGGAGCAATGCCCACCCACATGCGTCGAGCGATCTCCGGAGGCAGGTTCTTTCGCTGTTGCCCTTTCGCCGTGATCGATACGAACAGATCGGGACTGCCGGCGGGAATGTCCGTCACTGTGAAACGGATGGAATCAGCATCCCCATCTTTGCCTCCCGCGAGAAGTCGCCGGTCGTTGGTCGAGAAGCGACCTGCCAGTACGTCGGGCGCGCTCCGAGCCATGCGGACC
>CAYYOX010000890.1:0-2676 GCA_964473065.1 uncultured Planctomycetaceae bacterium
ACAACCGCATGGATTCCGACGGGACCTACACTTATGCCTACGACGGCGAAGGCAATCGAACAACCCGGACCGCCGCCGACAATAGTCAGGTGGTCTACACCTGGGACCATCGCAATCGGCTGACGAAGGTCACCTTCAACGACACCGGCGGCCAACCGATCAAGGAGATCAACTACACCTACGACTACCAAAACCGGCTGGTCGAAAGAGACGTCACCGGCGGCACGGCCGACCACGCCTACTACGTCCACCAAGGCGATAACATCGCGCTCGAGCTCGACGGCCTGCAATCGGGCGACCTGACGCATCGTTACCTCTGGGGCGCGGCCGTCGATCAACTACTGGCCGATGACCCTGCAAGCGGCGAGCTGTTATGGGCGCTGGGCGATCACGAACAGACGATCCGCGACGTGATTGACAATTCCGGCAACGTCGAACTTCATCGCAAGTACGACTCCTTCGGCAACATTACGGACACAAGTGGTGCGGCGGATCTCCTCTTCGCTTTCACGGGCCGCATGCTTGACAAAGACACGGGCCTGCAGAACAATCTGAATCGCTGGTACGATCCATTAGTCGGTCGCTGGCTGAACGAAGACCCCAGCGGCTTCACCGCCGGCGACATGAACCTGTATCGTTACGTGGGGAACAACCCGGTGAACTACGTCGACCCCTCGGGGCTAGACTGGTCCGGCTTCAGCAGTTTCATGCCGGGGTTCCAAGACTACGGCTCGACGTCCTCATGGCAGACCAGCGGTTCGGTGCCTCGGGTGGATCCGCCGAGCCAGCCGAGTCTGTTTGACATGATTCATAACTCGGCGCAAGTGCGGTCACGGGCAAACAGAGAATACGAAAGATCTCTTCGGGAATCACAAGCGCAGAAGAAGAGGGCCCGCGAGGCATGGAACGCACAACTGAGAAGAGACTTCGACTCGGATATGCAGAGCTTGCAGAATCTGACGGCCGAGCCGACGCGTAGCCGCATGACGCAAGCGGAGGCCTATCTGCAAATGTATGAGACCAATCCGCTAATGATGTTTGATAGCGGCGACTGGTTCAGGAGGCTGCAAATCCAGCAGGACGCGATTGCCCAGCCAATTCGCAATTCCGCCGATCAATTGGGCAACTTCATAGAGACGACAGGAATTCACACAGGGTCGGAATCAATTGCGGCGTATTCCGGTTACTTGGGCCAGAATGTTCGTACCGTCGGAGGGTTGGCCGGCGGAATTGTCGATTTCCCCGGTGCCGTCGGGGCGATGGTCAGCGATCTCGGGGAGACCTATCGCGTCAGCCGCGAACATGGTATTCTAGTAGGCGGCGCGCATATGACCGGGATGCGCCAGGCGGCCGAATGGGGCGTCGGTGTTGACATCATGACCTACGAACCGGTTGACCCTTGGGCAAAGGCCCAAGAAGGTCTATTCCGCTTCAGCGGAACGATGGCGAGCGTTGCAGGCGGCCTGAAGATCACAGGGTTGGGACGGCCGAAACCGTTGGCATCGGTCTTTGACGATTATGGCGTTGCCCCAAGTAAGACGGTAACCTCCGGTGGAACCGCGAATGCTGCAAGCGGAGCACGGCTCAATGAGCATCTGACGCAATTGCAGAAGTACGGCAAGGATGGCTTCAAGCAACTGGAGAACGGTCGGTATCGGTATTACGGAAACGTCAAGCCAGCAAGGACGCCAGGGGAGATGTCCGGTGCTCGACTGGCGCGAGAATGGGACCCGACAACAGGCAATACTCGAACTTGGGTCGAAACACTGGATCATTCGGGACGCGTGCGTAGCGTTGCCCCAAAACCGGTGACGCATCCGGCGAATCACCACATCTTCGATGCGAATGGCACGTATCAAGGAAGGCGGTAGTGGCAATGACGAACAATGCTCTTCCCTCTCGCGCTGACATCATTTCGGTAATCGACAGGTTGATTGCCGGGGAACTCACACGTGCAGAGGCATCATCATGGGCGATGCGGTTCATATTGGACAATGATCTGCGAGTGGATGACAACCGTGCCTGGGAAGCCTTGGAGAATCTCGGAGTAGCCGACTCAGTTTCGACGGACAGACCATTCCTATATGGCACTGAAGATTTTCACGAATGGCGTGAGAGTCTCCGTTGAGCGAGACGCTTGGAGGTCGAAACAGGATGCAGCCAATAGATGCTTTAGGGTCAGGCCGTGAATAGTGAATAGTCGGGGCACTCGGTTCTTTGACAATTCGGCACGAAAGTGAAATTGCCTCGCCAGCGGCGAGGTTATCGACTACACCTACGACTACCAAAACCGCCTGATCGAAAGAGAAGTAACCGGCGGCCCAACCGACCACGCCTACTACGTCCACCAAGGCGACAACATCGCGCTGGAACTCGGCGGCCTGCAACCGACCGACCTGACGCATCGTTATCTCTGGGGTGCCGCGGTCGATCAACTCCTGGCCGACGACCCTGCAAGCGGCGAGCTCTTGTGGGCGCTAGGCGATCACGAACAGACCATCCGCGACGCGATCGACAGTTCGGGCAACGTCGAGTTACACCGCGAGTACGACTCCTTCGGCAACATCACGTCCGAAACGGGCGCAGCCGATCTGCTCTTCGCCTTCACGGGCCGCCTCTTAGACAAATCCACCGGCAACCAAAAGCACGGCCAACGCTGGTACGACCCGCTAACCG
>CAYYOX010000891.1:0-2676 GCA_964473065.1 uncultured Planctomycetaceae bacterium
GTGACGGAGCGAAACGACAGGTTGGCCGCGATGTGTGTCTGCTCGACTACGGGCAGCGGGTCGACACGCAACGTGCAGGCCCTGATGCGGGCCCTGCGGTTGCAACCGGATGTGATCTTCTTCCTCCCCGATGCCGACGAACCGAGACTCAGCGGTCGAGAGTTGGCCCATATCCGGCGTCTCTCCGGCGGGATTGCGATCCATGCCATCGAATTCGGCCTCGGCCCGCAACATGAGCCCGACAATTTCCTGATCCGCTTGGCCCGGGAAAACAACGGCAAGCATCAGTACGTCAACGTCACGAAACTCGGCCGAACGAGGCAACCGTGAAGGATCACCGAACAATAGGCCCTCTCTTTGCCGTGATGCTGGCCGTGCTCTTCTGTCGGCAAGTTCCGCTTGCCGCACAGGACACGGTGATCATTGCCAGCGGGCAGCGGGGGCAAGTGAAAGTTACCGGCCGGATACTCGACTTCACCGGCCGACGGTTGCAAGTGGAACTGGCCGACGGACAGCGGCAAGGTTTCGACGCCCGGCGCGTGCTGCGAATTGAAACCCAATACACGGACCAGCAGACGCGTGCCGACGCCCTGTTGGCCGAACATCGTTTCTCGGAAGCATTGGCCCTATACCGGCAGGCACTCGGCGAGGAATCGCGACGCTGGGTTCGACGCCGAATTCTCGCTGCGCAGGTCCGCTGCTATCGGGCGCTGGACCAGTTGGACCTTGCCGGCGAGGCGTTCTTGCGGCTTATCAGCGACGATCCGGATACGCTCGATTTCGATTGCATCCCGCTAGCCTGGGCCACGCGCCCCTTGCCCGTGGCGCTCGAAGACGCGGCCCGGGAATGGATGCAACGCGACGAACCGACGGCCAAGCTGCTCGGGGCCAGCCACTTACTGACCAGCGGCGCCCGCCAGACGGCGATTGCCCGACTGCGGAAATTAAGCACCGACTCCGACCGTCGCATAGCCCAGTTGGCCACGGCCCAGGGTTGGCGCGCGACGGTGACCGCGGCCCGAGAGTCGGATGTCGACTCGTGGCAGCGGATGATCCAGCAGATGCCCGAACCGCTGGCCGCGGGCCCCTATTACATGCTCGGGATGGCAAGGCTACGACTCGAACACCGGGAACGGGCCGCCTTGGCGTTGATGCGCGTGCCCATTCTCTACCCGGATCAACGGCGTCTGGCCGGCCGATCGTTGCTGGAGGCCGGCCGCGCCCTGGAGCAACTCGGGCGGATCAAGCAAGCCGCCGGACTGTTTCGCGAGTTGATCCAAAAGTATCCCGATGACCAGCGACTCGTCGCCGAAGCAAAGAGTCGATTGGAAACCCTCGGACAATGACAATGAATGTTTAGCCGCCGCGGCTACGCGGTGTTCTTCACACAACTTCACGCAGGGAGATGGAATTGTACAGGACGACGATATTCGCACTACTGCTTCTCTTGATCGCCGCCGGGCTGGGCGGAACGATTTCGGCCCAGCCACCTGACGCCGGGACCACGGAGACTACGGCCGACGAGCCGCAGTCCGAGACGCCGGAAGGGATTTGGGGGATCCTCAAAGCGGGCGGCGTGGTGGGGATGGTTATCATGTTGCTCTCCGTCGGCGCTGTGGCCCTGGTGGTCGAACATCTAATGACGATCCGCCAAGCGGTCCTGATTCCGCCGGACTTGGGCGAGGAGGTGCGTACCCTGCTGGGCGAAGGCAAGCTGGCGCCGGCCCAACAAGCGTGCCGACGCGAGCCGAGCTTCCTGGCCTTCGTGCTCGATGCGGGCCTCGGTGAAATCGACGGCGGCTGGCCGGCCGTGGAAAAGGCCCTGGAAGACAGTCTGGCCGACCAGTCGGCGCGGCTGTTTCGCAAGATCGAGTACCTTTCGGTGATCGGCAACATCGCACCGATGCTGGGGCTGTTGGGCACCGTGATCGGCATGATCATCGCCTTCCGCGAGGTGGCCACCACGCAAGGCGCCGCCCGGGCGGCCGATTTGGCCCAAGGCATCTACCTGGCCCTGGTCACCACGGTGGAAGGTCTGATCGTGGCCATCCCGGCGCTGGCGGCGTTTGCCTTCTTCCGCAATCGGGTCGACCAGTTAGTGGCCGAGGTGTCGTACGCGGCCCAACATGCCGTCGCGCCGCTGAAGCGCGCCCGGGCGTCGCGGCCCACGCCGCCGCCGGTGGGAGGACGCTGATGCGGGCGCCCAACAACCTTCGACGCGGCGAGGTGGGTTTCAACATGACGCCCATGATCGACGTGGTCTTCTTGTTGATCATCTTCTTCCTCGTCTCCAGTCATCTGGCCCAACAGGAGGTGCAGTTGGATCTCGACCTGCCCGAGGCCAGCAGCGGGCAGCGATCCACCGACGACTCGATCCGCCGCGTAGTGGTCAACGTGCTGCCCGGCGAAGAGGCCGGCCGACGGATCATGGTCGGCGGGCAACTGCTCGATAAAGATGAGTTGGCCCAACTCATCGCCTACGAAAGCCAAAACACCGATCGGCAAATCGAGATCCGCATCCGTTCCCACCGCAAGGTCCCCTACCGTTTCGTCGAGCCGATCATGCTGGCCTGCGCCGAGTCGGGCGTGTGGAAAGTCACCTTCGCCGTCGTAGAAAAATAGGTAACCGTTCACGGCTTTGCGGTCAGTTATTGAGGAGTGAAGGCGGGGCTTGAC
>CAYYOX010000892.1:0-2100 GCA_964473065.1 uncultured Planctomycetaceae bacterium
TGTTCAAGAGCCGGTTGCTCAGGGTTCGGCCGCGCAGGGCGGTCGCGCTCCGGTTGCCGCGGTAACCAATCGCGCGCGTGCCGGCGCGACACACGGTCGCGGGTTTATGACTCGGCGCGACCAACGGTCGCGGCTTTATACGTTGTTTTCGTAGTCCAAGTGCATCAGTAGGTCGGTGCGGCCTCGCAGGGCTGAGACCGAGTCGACGCCTAACCGGCAAAGCAACTCGACAAACATTTCGCGCCAGGCGTTGTGCAGGTTGATCAAACGTTGGGTCGCCCATTCGATGCTGATCATGGGCATCAGGCCGGGGTCGGTGGTGGTGATTCCCCGGGCACAACCGCGGCCGCTCTCGCAATTGCCGCAGCGGATACAACTGCACGCGACCAGCTCGGGCGTGCCGATCACCACGCCGTCGGCGCCCAGCGCAATGGCCTTGACCACGTCGGTCGGCGTGCGGATCCCGCCGCTGGCGATGACCGTCACCGATTCGCGAATCCCCTCGTCGGTCAGGAACTGGTGCACGCGGTTGATTGCGTATTCGATCGGCATGGCGATATTCTTCTTGGCGATGTTCGGCGCCGCGCCGGTCCCGCCGTAACTGCCGTCGAGATGGATTACGTGGGCGCCGGCGTAATAGGAGCCGACGGCCACCATGTCGACGTCGATCGGCGTGGAGACCTTGGCCGAGAGCAACGCCCGGGGATTGACGTGCTCGATCCAATCGAGGTGTTTTTTGTGATCTTCGACGGAATAGATACTGTGGAACGGGAAGGGCGAGAACAAGGAGGTGCCGACCACGGCCTCTCGCATGGCGGCCACCGGCGGCGTGTTCTTACCGCCCAGCAAGTGCCCACCCAGGCCCGGCTTGGCCCCTTGGGCATACTTGAACTCGACCATCGGCGCCCGCTGAATCGTCTCTTCCCGCACGCCGAACAGTCCGGTGGCGATCTGCGTGATCACGTGGTCTTTGTACGGGATCAACCGGTCGAGGTAACCGCCCTCGCCGGTGCAGGTGAGCGTGTTCCATGCCTTCGCCGCCCGGGCACGCCCCAGCAAGACGTGGGTGCTGGTCGAGCCGTACGACATGCCGCCGCCGTACCATGGCAGATCGATCTTGAGCTTCGGCCGCGAATCATTTCGCCGGTTCAATAGCACTTCGGTCGATACGTCCTCAGGCCGCAGGTCTTTCGGCGGGCTCTCGGGAAACTTCAACCGCAACCGATCGAACCCGCCACCGGTGGCACCGGTTTCACATTCCAAATGCGGACTAGGCGCGTGGCCCGTCTCGGCCATCTGCCAGGTGGCGACCAGCAGATCGGCCGTCCAACGGCAATCGCCCATCGTCTTGAAGGCCGGGTTCTCGCACATCGACAGCGCCTTCTGCGGGCAAGCGTCGATGCAGTAGCCGCTGGACTTTTCGCAGTCGGGCCCGATGCAGCGATAGTCGAACGGGCGGACCATCAAGCGGTAGCCGCCCGGACGCGTGTGGACCTGATGTTCGCAGACCTCGGCGCACTTGCCGCAGTTCGTGCAGTTCGACGCGCGATGGATGCTGAACTTGCCGATCTCGTTGCGATACCGCGGCGGCATCGGACGCACTTCGCGCGAGACCTCGGCGTAGTCGGGGTTGGCCAGGAACTCTTCGCCCGACTGGGGCTTGGCTCGAGTTGTTGGGGGTTGAGTGGTGCTCATGTTTTTGGGTGCTTTTGCAAAGCCGCAAGCGGCTAGTTGGAGTCTTTGCGTTTTCCGAACAGGTGGCCGAACGTGTCGCGTTCGAGGTCCTCGAAGAACATGCAGCGGCCCGTCTCGCCGCGCAATCGCCGGGCTTCCCGGATACCCATCGCGCCGAGCAGTTCGATCAACTGCTGATGCCAGGCGCCCATCAGGTTGATCACGCGGCGTTTGGCGTAGGTCGGATCGATTTCGCCCATGGCGATCTGGCACGGCCGGCCGTGCTCGCATTCGTCGCAAAGGCGACATTCCAGGGCCAGACCCAACGGAATGTCGACAGCCACCAGGTCTGCCCCGCAGAGCAAGGCCTTGGCCAGATGTTCGGCCAGAGCGATGCCGCCGGAAGCCGATACGGTGACCAGATCG
>CAYYOX010000892.1:2110-2671 GCA_964473065.1 uncultured Planctomycetaceae bacterium
CGACTACCCTTGCGGGCCGACTCGGTATGGCCGTCGCGAAGCACGTCCGGCATGTGTCGGGGATCCGATGCGGCGTCCTCGCGTCCGTGGGCATCGAACACCAGATGGATCACTTCCGTGCCGTCGTCGGCCAATTGCACAACGCGATCCTTCACCTTCGGATTGGCCGGCACGCGAATGGCTACGATACGGTCGGCGTTCTCGTCCTTAAATTTCGCTCGCACGGATGCCACGTCCGGCGAATCGGGAATCATGATCATGGCCGCCGAGGTCAGCGAGGCATCGGCCTCCGTTGCGTTTTCCACATAGGGCACCACATGACCCTCGGCCACCGAGATATCGGCCGGGATGTCTTCCTTGCGAATCACCGCATAGAGTCTCGTTTCGGCAGCCGCCCGGGCGAGGGCCGAGAGAATCTTCTCACGACGCCATCGCTTGGGCACGAGGTCGAAGAAGACCGGCACGGGGCACTCCAACAGCGGCGGCGGGTCGACGGTCAGGCGACCGTCGTCGAACGCCAGGTGGTCGAGCTTTCGCCCGATGTCGACGCCCGTGTTGATG